>JACDES010000108.1 GCA_013816265.1 Parachlamydiaceae bacterium
ATAATTTATTTATTTTTTGGATTTCATTTGTAGGTTACTTGTAGGCTATTTATTTATAGTTTTATATCTTTTAAACAATGCTAAAATGTGTTTTTTATAAATAATTTAGGTTGATGCGTATGTCCTGTAGGGACGGCACATTGATACGTACATGATTATGCCGTCCTTTCAGGACTCGATTATTATTTTATTTAAACCCAGGCCTCCGCTTTGCTGCGACCTGGGCTATTTCATGCAGGCCCTACAGGCCTAATGCAAGGAATCTTTCTTAAAAAAAATGTAGTTATAGAATTGGAAACCGTAACCGTAAAAGAAATTAGGCGATTATGATAGTTTTTCTTACTTTGACAGCATTGGCTTTGAACAGAAGCTCTACCGAGCAAACGAAGTAAATTCTAGATTTAAATTAATTTTTTCTTAGCCTCCTTGCGACCGCTTTTAGATTGCACACAATACTCTGTAGAAATTTCTGATGAAAGCGATGACCGCATCTTTTTGGCCTCAGAGTATTCTGTATATTAATGCGTGCAATCTAAAAGCGGTCGCAAGCGACACGTTCTCCAAAGGGTTCGCCTTCATTAATTAAATCTAACCAATTTATTCATACCTACTCAAACCTCTTCGTTGCGAGCTTGACTATTTCAGATTTAACTCAACTAGCCGAACTTTTTTTTATTAACAACATGTCATTGAAAACAAAATCAGCAACATAACATTTTCAATTATTATCACATCAACAAAAACAACAGCTCACATAAATCAACTAAACACAAACTATTATAGTTGATTGTGATAATAATATCTGACATGTTATTTAAAACAATAATAATATATAAACAATTTTTTTTTAATATTAGGATTACGGCTCCGTCCAAAAAAAGTAACGCGATTTCAAGGAGCAAATTTATAAAATCTTAATACTAATTTAGTAATATTTGTGGTTTATAAAAACCTAATAAAAAGAAGAGTAATAATATGAATATTCAAAAACTTGGGGCTGGAGCGGGAGCTGGATCTGGATCTGGAGTTGCCCAGCATCAACATTCAGATATATCAAATAAATCCGATTCTGCAAGTTTGTGGTCTTCAGCAATGGATGAAGCCTTAGGACAAGCTGTAAAAAAATGCGACAATTCTTGGAAAAACGTTTTTGATACACTTCAACAAAATGAACAGTTGTTTAGAAATGTCCCATTATCTGAGGCTATTTGTAAAGATAGATTTACTAATTTTGCAGACCCCAACTTAGACCCCACAGAATTGAACGCTACAGAAAAGGCCTTCTTGGATTTTTTATTGAAAAAACATGGAACAAAAACAGATCAAATCTTCGCTGAATTTCACCTAAAGAAAATTGAATGGAAGGAAGGAAGACGCACTAATTTAATTTTGGCAGACTACATTAAAAGTGCAGTAACAAATATATTTGCAATGTCAACACAAGATAGTGCTACTTCCTTAGGTTCTCTTAAAACAGAGTCCGAAAATGATGATTCAGATTCAGATTCAAGTTCTGACAATGATGGTAAAAAGATCAAAGTATGGGAAGAGCGTGATGTAAATGCCCTTAAGGAGGCTCTAAAGATCTTTAAACCCAATAAATATAAAGCAATTTCTCAGTATTTGCAAAAACGTTCTGACCCTGTCTACAAGTCAGCACATCAATGCCAATCAAAAATTGAAAGTATAACTCGCAAAGCCGGAACTTTGAGTGAAAGTGAAAGAGCAGAATTAATGAAACTCCATTCACAATATCCCAATCGGTTATATAAAATCGCGCGTTTAATGAATAGGACTAGTGGAACAGTAATAAAAACATTCAAATCAATTCAAAAGAAAATAGAAAAAGAAAAAGAATTTCAAAAATTTAAAGACTCTATACCTGAAAAAATTTCCGGAAAAAGAAAAGAGCATCCTACATCACCAAAAAAACCAGTAAAAAAGAAACCTAAAATTTACAAGAAGGAAGATAACAAAACTGAATCCACTAAAAGAAAAAAAACCAAATGGAAGCAAGAAGAAATAGATGCTTTAAATGAGACGGTCAAACGTATCGGAGAGAAAAAGTGGGCTCAAGTTTCGCGAGATTTAAAGTCTCAAGGAATTGAAATGAGTCCTAATCAATGTTTTTCCGCATATACTCAGCGTGCTAAAAATTTATCGAAAGATACCTCCGCACCTGCGAAGAGGAAGAGATGGACAGATGAAGAATTAAATGCCCTCCTTAAGGCTGTTGAAAAAATTGGAATCGGAAAATGGACAGCAGTTTCAGATGCATTAAAACTTGAAGGAATAGACAAAATTCCTGAACGATGTCTACAAAAATATAATCAGCATACGAACAAAAAAACTGACGAAAAATCGACGTACAGTAATAGATTCAATAAATGGAGCAAAGAAGAAAATGAGACTTTACAATTAGCCATTAAGAAACATGGCACAACTAAATGGACAGAAATTTCAAGATTTCTAAAGAAGGAAGGATATGATCGGGGTGCTGCAACTTGTAAAAATCATTATCTAGATACAACTACAGAAAGTGGTCCATTAAGTCCCTCCGATTGTGTTCGTCTTGAAGCTCTATTAGATAATGACCCTAGTAAATTGACATATCTTGGAAGAGTCTTTAACCGTACATGCCGTTGGATTGGTAAATACAACAAAGAATATCAACAAAGAAAGCTATCTGGAGAACCACGTAAAGCTTCAGTTGGAGCAGGCGCTGGAGCTGGTGCTGGAAGTGGTTCAGCCTCCTCAGCTTCCTCAAGATTAGCGTCAACTGCCGCTCAAATGGAATCAGATGAAATTGAAGACCCTGTTTTAAAAGAACCAAAAGTGGATTCTTCTGTAGACGGAGATTCGAATAAATTTAACATCCTCCCTAGCGTTCAACAAGAGGCTTCTAAAGCAAGCACAGTTCCAATGGATACAGCGGATGATGAAATTAATATAATGGATTAATCTAAATAATAATTAAAACTTAACTTATAAGACATAATATGCAATTACAACCATTTGGAGCACGAGCGGGTGCTTCTTCTCAATTAAGAGATGAAAAACGTCTAGCAGCAGTGAGTCATTCAGGTATTGATTGGTCTGTAGAGCTAAATGAATACTGTTTAGCGATCCTTCCCCAAGTTAACTATAACTGGCAAAAAATGGCTGAAATGATTCAACAAAAGATCAAAAAACCTGTTACAGAAATTGCATGCCGTTTACATTTTACTCATTATTTAGATCCATCTATTGATCATTCGGAACTGTCAAATGAAGAAAAAACACTTCTCGATGAACTACTAAAAAAGCATGGATTTAAAGTCGATAATATATTTGAGGAATTTCATAGCAAAATAGAGAGCGTTAAACGCCGCTCAAAGCCAATAATTAATAAATACTTGTGGGATACTTTTACACAGGAATTAACAAAAAGTACTGAACTCGATTATACTCCAGCATCTGTTACTGTGAAAAAAGAACCATCCTCAGAAGAAGCAAAAACCGATTCAAAATCAAGCAAAGATGCAAAGGAAAGAGCTCAACCAAGACGATGGGATCCAGAAGAAGATCAAGCTCTTTTAGATGCAATTGAAACATATGGAAAATCTTGGGCAATAATTTCTAATGCTTTAAATAAAAAGAACGTTAAACGTTCTGCTCACCAGTGCTCTAACCGTGCAGTCATTTTAGAGAAAGAACCTTTAAGCGATGAAGATGAAAAAAAACTCAAAAAAGACCTAAGATCCGAAAAAGAAATCAGTAACCCTGCCCTTGGTAAAAAATATGGTAGAACTGCGGAATTTATTAGAAGGTTTAGAAATTCATACGAAACAAAAATAATGGCAAGGAAGGAAAAGAAAAGAAAGCAACTAGAAGCTTCTCAAAAGGCAGAATCAGCTGGAAGTAGCGCGATTGGCTCCTCCTCTAAACCCGAAATTCCTGGCTTAGCAAAGGTTAAAAAAACAAAAAAACTCTCGTCTTCATCTAATGGTAAAACAGAGAAAGCTGCAGAAAAAATTCTCAATAATGAAGAAGAAGTTGATGATAGATCAATAGTATTAAGTTCCAAAAAGGGAAAAGGAACAAAAAGAAAAAATCCATTTGCTGGCGATAGTGGTGATGAGAGGCCTGCAAAAAGAGGCCGGGTCGGCAAAAGTGATGATGATTCAAGTGACCAAGAAATGGAACAGGAAAGCGGATCATCAGCTGGAGCATCGTCATCTTCAGCAAGGGCTTCCTCTGCTCAAAAATCACCTGAAAAAGATGATAAATCCGGTAAAAGATCAGCTGATAGAAGCAAAATTGAACGAAGAGAAGCTTCCTCAAGTCCACAAGTAAAAGCGGAGGAAGGGGGATCGTCATCAGGGGCTTCCGCTGCTCAAAAAACTATTGAAGTTGTCAAAAAAGAATTTGAAAAAGAACATACGAAGCCTTTAGCCTCTGCTGGTTCAAAAAGAAAATCATCTTCTAAACACCATGTATCTCCAGCAAAGAAAATAAAGTTAGATCCTGAGAAAGCAAAAAAACCTGCAGCAGAAAAAAGTGTAAGTATTGTTTCCGAGTTACCAACAAAAGCTTCCTCAGCAAAACAGACAGCTAAAAAAGCAGAAAAACAAAAAATTGAATCCGAAGAAAAGCCAAAAGCGAAGAAAACAGAAAAAACTAAAGCTCCAAAGAGAAAGCCTAAATCAAAAGCTGCAACAGCAAAGAAAATAGATAGTGATTCTTCTGATTCAGAATCTGATGACGAACCATTAAGCGCCCTGTTGATGAAGCCCGCAGGGACTGTAAGAAAAGAATCTTCTTCAAATAGTAGCTCATCTTCTCAGAAATCTGCCCCAGCTACGAAGTCAGCCTCAGCTCAAGCCAAAACTGTTACTTCTTCAGCAAAGCTCACAAATCTGACCGCTAAACCTAAACCCGTGATTAAACCAAAGAAAGAAACTCCAGCTTCTTCAAAAACAAAATCTCAACAGGATGATGTTAAGCCAAAAGCGGTAGCAGTAGAAAAACAAAATTCTACTGACACAAATGCTAAAGAAAAATCCTCGAGCAATGGCAAGGATAAGCCTAAAGCTTTATTAACTAAAGACTCTTCCTCAAAAGGAAGTTCATCCTCTCAAAAACCTGCCTCAGCTCAAGCGAAACCACCAGCTGCAACAATTCCTCTAACACAAAACTCAGGTGCTTCATCAAGTAGTCAGGAAGGAGAAGATTTTGGCCATATTGAAGAGGATAATTATAGCTCAGAACCAACTGAAATACTTCCTGAAGCTTCTGGTAAAGATCCAAAAATAAATCTACATGAAGCCTCAGATACCTCACATAGCGCTCCAATTATTCATGAGAAATCAGGAAAATCTGAGAAACCAATCGAGATACAAGCTGCCGTACTAATAGATACTTTCATTCAGAATAAATCTGATGGATCTTCTTCTAAAGAAGCTCTTCCAGTAGTCTCATTAGCTTCTTTAGACATATCGAGTGCTAAAAAAGATAGCACAGAAAAACAAACATTGGCCTCTATTGTTCCTCCTGTTGCAGCAAATGCCCCTGAAACATCAGAAAAATCTGAAAAACAATTTGTTATTCAACAAGCTTCTGTTCCAATGGATACTTCAGATCAAGATGGATCTGCAGCCCCTTCTTCAATCCCAGTCCTACCAGTTGTTCTTGCAGATTCGTCTGGAATAATGATCCCAAAGAAAGATAACACTGAAGAACAAGCAAAGGTCTCTATTGTTGCACCTGCTGCAGAAAAACCTCTTGAGGCCTCAGGAAAATCTGAGAAACATGTTGTTGCCCAACAAGCACCTGCTCCAATGGATACTTCTGATCTAGATGTATCTGAAGGCTCTTTTTCAACAGTACCACTCTCGGAGGCTTCTGCAGCTTTCTTAGAAAAGACAGTCGCTACGAAGGATAAAACTGATCAACAAGTATCTTTATCTGCTACTTCCCCTGTTGCAGAAATTTCACCGGAGCTTACAGGAAAAACTGTGAAACAAGTTATTGCACAACAAGCAGCTGCTCCAATGGATACTTCTGACGATGGGGTTTTAAATACCGTAACAGCCGCAAAAACAAACGCAACGGCTTTTGCCTTAGCATCTGTTGAATTACCAGCATTAAGTTATCTTGAAGAATCTTACAAAGCTTTAAGAGAAGGAGTTGCTGAGTTTTGGAGAATATTCTACGCACAACCTAGTTTGTCAACTCGTCATATAGAACAATTTCATCAGCAACAATTACAACAAATACAACATCTACATCCATCAAAACAATTACAACTAATACAACAACTACAACAACAAATAATACAACAAAGACAGCAACAGCAACAACTACAAAAACCAAAACTACAACTACAATCAAAAAGTACTTCTTTTTCAAGCACACTTACTTCAAAAGCTGCTTCAGCAAAGAAAGTTGTAGCACCAATGCCTGCTCCTGCAGTTAAAGTAAAAATAGAAGATTCATTAGAAGCACAAATACAATATTGTAAGGATAACCCGCTTCCTAATGAACATCGAAGAATTAAAAAAAGTAGCGCTGCAACTCCAAAAACACCAAGCACTCCTAGAACACAAGGCGGAGCCGGTTCTTCATCCGCTATTCCAACAGTTCGCTATCACAGTCCGTCAGATACACAAATGAAGCAAGGCCTTGCACAGAAACATGTAGAAAAATTCCCTGCTGCAGCTGCATCGGCTTCTTTATTACAACAACTGATGCCACCTTTGCAGGCAGCATATCAAACACCATCAAGTCCACCGAAAATGGATGATAGCTCTTCCCCCAGTCCGACTTCTCATACTGCTAGAATTGTCCAAGAACAACCTCAAGCAGCTTCCGTCCCAAGAGAAGAGATTGTGCACCATGTTGAAGTAAGTTTTATACCCCCAATCTCAGTGGCTCAAACTGAAATAATCGCTGCTCCACATGCTCAGCAAGCTTCCGTCAGCATCCAACAGACAGCAACTGCTATTCGAGAAAGCTCAACTGCTTCAACTCCAGTTTCCGTTGCTAGGGATGTTCAACAACAACAAGGAATGCCTGCTGGGGAAACGCTCACGGATTTCGATTCACTTGAAAATTCTGGGCCTGATGATTCTAGTAGTCTAGAAGGTATCCGTGCAAGCCTACAAGTTGGACTTGCTGAGCCTGCGGCTCTATCACGTTGGAAATCTGATAATGATATGATGCTAACTTCAGGGTATAATTGGAATGCAGCACAGGAAGAATTTCCTGGTTTTTTTGACTGAAATTTTACTATTAACATAAATATTTTTTTTAAAACTTTAAACAATAGAGTAGAACAATGAGTATAGGAGCAGGAGTAGGTGCAGGAATTCAAAATTCTCCCTCAAATCAAACAAATCCATGGAAAGATAAAGATGATTTTCTTCGTGAAGCTGTAAACAATAAAGAAGCATGGGATGCGATCGCGCAAAGAATCCAAAGTCAATTTCCAGGGTTTAAGACCACTGAGATTTTATGCAAAGAAAGATTTTTTAATTTTGCTGACCCTACCTTAGATCATACAGATCTAAAAGATTGGGAAAAAAGATCCTTAAATGCTCTTATGAAAAAACATGGTGCAAAAATAATCGAAATTTTAAATGAATTTCATCAAGAAAAATTAGCACGTTCTGAAGGACGACGCTCTAATCTTTTATTGAAGGAATATATTGGAAAGTCATTCAGAGAAACAATGGCTCATAGTGAAACCGATCACTCCGCAGGCTCATCATCAATGCAAGCCAAACCAGAAGTGGACAGTGAAAATGAATATAATTCTGAGGAAGAGGATTTGGTAGTACGAAAAAGACGCTGGGATGAAAGAGAATTATCCGGATTAAATGACGCTTTAAAAATATTTAAAAAAAATGAATGTGAAAAAATATCCAAATTTCTCGAAAAAGAAAAAAATGTTTTTATGACTGCAAGACAGTGTCATAAGAAAATTTCACTATTAAATGTAAAAAAGGGTGAGTTAGATAAAGAAGAAGAAAAGCTTCTTGAAAAGCTTTCAAAAGAATATCCTGGTAGATTTGCCAAAATTGGAAAAATAATGCAAAGATCAGATAATTCTATAAAAAAATTAATAATTTCTCGATTTAATAAACGAGAGAGAGAAGAAGAAATAGAAAGATTAACAAAAATTAAAAATTCTACAACGGCTTCAAAAACTGAATCTGTTTCTCAAAAATCAATTACTAAAAAAGATTCTTCCAAGACAGATTCTTCAAAGAAAAGAAAAACACCGCCAAATGGTGCTAATGAAAGACCAAAGAAAAAGTTTAAAACCGAAATTGGCGCTCGTAACAAATCGGAAAAAGGCGCCGGTAGCAAACCGGAAAAAGAGCGCAAGAGAATCGCTTGGAAACAATATGAAATTGATGCATTACTAGAAGAGACAGAAAGACTCGGTGAGGGCGATTGGGTTGCAGTATCAGTGGCTTTAGAGAAACGAGGCATTACTAAAGATCGTTTACAATGCATTAATCGATATAAGCACTGTAAAGCGCAACATTCCAATAAACTTTCAGAAGAAGATACCGAAAAATTAGATAAACTTTTAGCTGATGCTGGTGATTCGCCTAAGTATAAAGAAATTGGGGATGAAATTGGCAGAACTTCACATTTTGTTAGTAGTTATCTGGGAGCAAAAAAAGACAAAGCCTCTTATAAATCTAAAGCTAAAAAAGATAGTACTTTTAAAAAATGGACTCCAGATGAAGACAAAGCACTGCTTGCCGCTTACAAAATTTATGGGGATAAGAAGTGGACACCGATATCCAAACATTTGAAGGAAAAGTATAAAATCGATAAAGACAACTCAAATTGTAAACGACGACATATACGGTTAACAACCGATCAAAGCGATTTAAGTCCTGAAGATAGTATTAAGCTTGAACACATTCTTGATACACAACCTCATAATTGGACACTCATTGGAGCAACTTTTAACAGATCAGGTAAATGGGTTCAACTTTTCTCTGAAAAATATGAAAGACGAAAAGCCAACAAAGCTCCAGATATTTCAAAAATTTCAAGCTCTTCAAAAAAAACAGAACAAGCTGGTCAAACAATTCTAAAAAAAGGAACTGATGACAAAGTTAAAAAATCTGTAGGTGCTGGTGCTGGTTCGGGTAGCTCCGTAATCGTAAAAAAAGAAAAAGAAAAAAATATTTTTTCCCAAAAGCCTCAAGCTATGGATATAGAAGATCTTCTTGATAAGGCTCTTGATATTGAACCCTTTGATGATGTTAGAGAAAGAGATCCGAAGTCCGGCTTAAAATTATTAAGAAAAAAACCGAAAGCGGTTCCTGCTCAAACAGCAACGCAACCTCAGGCTGTTTCATTACCTCAAGCATCTTCTGATTCAGTCCCAATGAACACAGAAGAAGATGATAGTATTAATATTATGAGTTGATGGTAATTTGGTCGAAAAACGCTTGTTGTCCATTTTTGTCCATTTTTGTCCATTATTGTCCATTATTGTCCATTATTGTCCATAAAGTCCATAAAGTCCATAAAGTCCATAAAGTCCATAAAGTCCATAAAGTCCATAAAGTCCATATAATTCATGGACTATATGGACTATATGGACAATAATGGACAATAGCGCTTTTGTTTACTTTTGCCTCAGTCTATGCACCCTATCCATGGTTATAACAAAAATGCAAATTTGCAATCGCATTCATAAAGTTAATTCAATGTTTCTCAGCCTCGAATGACGAGGACTCTAAATATAGGTTTCGGCCTCAGTTATATGACTTAGCAAAAGTTCTGAGAAATGTTTTAAAACTTTCAATTTTTTTAGTGTGTGATTTTTTTCTGCCTGCATTTGATCTACTAATCGTCTTAATGTATGCCCATAGGTGTTTTCTGGTCGTATATGACTTTCTTTATCATTCATTTTCATCAGAAATTTTTTTGCCAATTTTGGATATCCACTATTATATGCAAAGAATACTAATGTATCGCAGATTGAATATTTAACATCTGAATTCAAATAATAACGTTCTAGAGGCAATGCAGTACTCCAACTTCCTCGAGAAGGAACTTGATCTATCATTATAAGTAACTTCTCTAAATCGCGTTTATTCTTTACAGATGTAATACAAACCATTATCAGTTTTAAAGCATGCCCTCTATCAAAATTTGGAAAGGCTTCTCTCTCATGCGCATATATAAAAAAACCAATTTCTAAAGCTTTTTTAAGATTTCCATTACGAAAACATGTATCAACAAGAAACTGATATTGCGTTAACTTATTTTCAGGGGTTATCTCATCCTTAGGAATTCTATGCAATGATAAAACAGCTCGATCGATTTGAGCTTGAAAGATCACTTTGTTTAATTGGATGTCTTCCTCTACTTTCTCCACAAAGCTTTGTGAGACCTCTACTGGGAGATTTTGCAAAATTTTTTCCAAATCGATAGATAATCTATCTGTTTGTACTAATAACTCGGCTAAAGAAACATCCTTTAATAGAGTTGTTTCTTTTGACAGATCTTGAAGTTTTGCTATCGCATCCTTATAAACGACTGGATCCAAATTCTCTATTATCAAGTTAATAAAAGTAATAAATTTATATTTTTCCTTATTAAGAACCCTGGGTTTCCATTCAGGAACTCGTTCAGCTACTTCTTTGACATCAAGAGGCATGAATGCTGTGATTAACTCTAACAAATTTAAATTAAGATCTCTTTCAATTGGTGCGGGTTTAGTCCCTTCCCAAGTCGCTTCGACAAAATCTAATCTAGGAGCTCCTGCTGCTCCGGCTGTTTCTGATAAACTGGTCATTATCCACCTATTAATTATGATTATTATATTTTCTTTATTATCAAAATAATTAATTATTAATCATCGTTTTTAAAAGCAATAGCAACACAGAGTTTAAAAAAGAGATAGTTAATTATCTATTATTAGTTATTTTTCTAACTTTAAAAATGATGTTGTTTCCGAATCACTTTTCGCCTCAATCATGTCATTATTGAACATCATAATGTAAGGAAGGGATGAAATTGTGCTAATTTTTTTTGTATCTTGGGTGCTTCAATAACGACAGACATTGGAGAGACATCTGAGCAACGGGCAAAAAAGTCTTAAAAAGATTGCTCCCTATTAAAAAAAGTTCCTTGTGTTAGGCCTGAAGAGGCTGACAAAAGGAACTTTTTTAAAATTAGTTTGAGTAAATAAGAGATTGTTGCAAAAAGGGAAAGCGAAGGAGGACTTTCGCTTTCATTTTTTGCGGCAATATTTGTGACACATCTTGTAAAGTTGTTATTTTTAAGGGCAAAAAAAAGCCTTAGAAAGATTGCTCTTACTAAGGCGAAAAAAAGACTTGGCGGCGACCTACTCTCCCGCACTCTTGTGTGCAGTACCATTGGCGATGAGG
>JACDES010000010.1 GCA_013816265.1 Parachlamydiaceae bacterium
GGCCCTTCAGGCCTAACAAAGAGTGCTTTCTTTAGAAAAAATTGAGGATAAAGATCTGTAATAAAAACAAGGCGATTCTCACTTTATTTCTTATTTTGACAGCATTGGGCTTTGAACAGACGCTCTATCGAGCTAACGAAGTGAATTCTAGATTTAAATCGCTTTTTTCTTAGCCTCAAGCGACGCGCACTCCAAAGATTTTGCACTTAATTATTTTTTTTTATTTCTTAACAAAAAATTAATGTTCATTTGTTATGGTAATTCCTACTTATCAATTTTATTAACAAATAACTTTTTATAAAGGTGTCAAAATGAGAATTGCTGATACTGCGTTTTCCAAAATTTCTTCTTTTTCAGAATCAATAAAAATAAGTAAGTGGGATCAATCCAATATCACTCACATTGTAAAGCGTGTTCTACAAATTGCCAGTTTAATATTCGGATTATATGTGTTGAAAAAAATATTAATCAAAACCAATAACCCAACTAGCAATCGTGTTTCACACCTCCAGATACCGGGAAGGGTTGTTCCAAGAATTACTGTAAATAAGATTGCTAATCTTGTGACCGAAGAAAATTCTAATGATGTTAGTTTGGATAACTTAACAACTGGTAAAGCAAAAGTTCCATCTACAAACCCACCTTTTGGAAAATACAATCATATCCCATTACCTCCGCAATCCAATTCACATTTAGAACCTCTTGAATACAATGATGAAGAATTAAGTGAGATGTTCAAAGGAAATGGGCAGAGTATTTCAAGTGGGGCAAGATATCGAAGTCGTAGCCATAAACCAGATGCGAAGGAAATAACGTATTCTGATACTAAAATCGATTTATTATGTAAGCATGAAGCTGCTCAAATTCAAGTCACAGCAGCATTACCAACGATCCATAAACTTAAAACAGATTGTGATAAACTTGTCGGGGATTATAGCAAACCCGTAATGTCGCCAACTACAATTGACGAACCTTTAACTGCAGAAACTGAATGGGCTTTTCATCGAATATCTGATACTGAAGCCCTTGTTACGTTATCGATAACACCTAGTATGAAAGCTGAAGTATTAGAAAAAAGTATCCTTAGTGTAAATGTGTTATTAGATAAAAGTTCGAGCATGTCTTCTAACATATTCTCAGCAAAGGAAAGTATTAAAAATTTAATTTCTTCAAGAAAGGCAGTAGATGTTTTTAGTATGATGACATTTGATGACGGCCTTGAGGTTGTTATTCCTGCTCAAAAATTAAATGAAGACAGACAAGAAGTTTTAGATAAAGTTAATGGTGTTTCAAGCGGTGGCGGTACATCAATGCTACATGGAATTTTTGTCCACGATCTTGCGATAGCAAAAATTAAGAAAAATGATGATTCTGCATATCCAATAATCAATATCGGTGTTACTGATGGTGAAAATGACATTCCTTTAACAGCTGAACTCGCAGCAGATAAATTTAAGATTCGTCAGACGCTAATTGGAGATGCAAGTAATGATGTAACAGATATTATGTTAGGAATTGGACTTGGATCTGATTATGAAGGTCAGCTTGCAAAATATATGCAGGTACAACAAGGTCAGTTTATCAATATGAATGATCCTGCAAAAATTGTTTCCCACTTTGAAAAAGCTTTAAAGAAAATAGCGTGTAGAGTTTTAAAGCCTACGGTAAGTTTAGCAATAGAAGGGGATGCTTCTATTGTTGATATTTGGCATGATGGAGTTCAGCCACCTGTTAAGCTGCAAGAAGGAAATATCACCACCTTCACAGGTATTAATTTACAGGCAATCACAAATGGAAAAGCACGTTCCTTACTCTTTAAGATAAAAAAGAATGGTGATGGTGATTTTACTTTAAAAGCAACTATTGGCGGTAAAGAACTCGTATTCAACACACAATTTAGTAAAAACCTAGAAAAATGCACAACCAAGTTTAGCGATCTTCCAACCTATCATGAACGAGTCGCATTAAAATCCGAGGCTGTTGCTTATCGTGAAACAATTGATACATGTTTGAATAAACTTTTCGAGGTTCCTTGTGAAACTCCTGCATATATAGAAGAATTAAATGAAGTAAAGATAAGACTTTCTAAACTTCTACACATGCTCTCAGGACCTAATTTTGAGTTGCAATCCAGTTTAGTCAATATGATTGATAGAATAGAGGAAGCAGAAAAATTAGTAGGGGCTATTAATGAAGCGCGTTTGCTCAAGGAAGAAGAATTAAACGTTCTTGTACCGTCTCATGCTACTGTTTTGGAAAAGTTGAAAGAGAATTTAAAAGAACCAGAACAATATATTAAGAAAGTATGGGAAAAATTAAATCGTCATCTTCAAAGACGAGTTATTTTTAATTACGATCCAGAGCATTTATCTCCATTGCAAAATCGAATACATCACATTGTTTCCGAGATTCAGTATGGTGGACATCTTTATTTTCCTGGTTCTGCAAAGGAATGTGAGCAATATTTATTAGCTGACAAAGAAATTTATCATTTATCTTCATTTCAAGGGATTGCAGCGGTCATACAACAAACGATTCCTGGCATGAGTGGCTTGCCATCGCATTTAATCGCCAATTATGCATGTAAAATTGGAGGGGTATTACGTCCTTCTACGATTCCAGGAAGGCTTGCATTTTCATATAAAACAAAAGATAAAGATGATAATGATGTTGTTATGCATGATGCTTTCTATATCAATCCTATTAATGGACATTTGGAAGTTGATAATGTGAATTCTAAAGATAAGGCCAAGTCATATAAAAACGGTTTTGAGTTATTCGAGAAACGTATCGGACTCAAATTCGATGCTTAAAAAATTTGGCATGGCACTTCACAACAAAAAAAAGAGGGTATTCGCTTTTCCTAAGGATACGCAAAGCGTTTGGAGTGCGAAAGTCATCTTTCGCTTTATTATGAGCGCCATATTTGTCTATAAAGACACAGAGTGGCGCGCTTTCTTAGTGTCTTTGTGTCTTTGTGTCTTTGTGTCTTTGTGTTTAATTAATATGAGGCTCTGGAATGCTTCATGGCATATTCATTTATACAATTGGCGTCTTATGTATCCCTAATACTACTGTAGATATGGCGCAAAAAAATCAACACAAAGACACGAAGACACGAAGACACGAAGAGTGGCGCGCTTTCTTAATGTAAGCGTCAATTCTAAACATATTGACAAATATGGCGCTTCATAACAAAGCGAAAGAGGACTTTCGCACTCCAAACGCTTTGCGTAGCTTTGAGAAAATCGAAAGTTCTCTTTCGCTTTGATATGAAGCGCCATACTTATCAACTTGTCTATATTTGACGCATACTTCCAAATTTATATCTCAGCCAATAGATGATTCTTTAAAAATTCAAGAATCGCATCACAACGTTTATTACAAGCCTCAAGTCCTGCTGTAATTGAAGTGAATTTTTTTTCTACTACACCACAATAAATCTTCACCTTTGGTTCCGTTCCTGAAGGACGAATCATGACCTTTGAGCCATCCTTAAGCCAATATAATAACACATTAGAAACGGGGAGGGTGATGGCTTCAACTTTATTTGTTTGAAGGTACTGTTTCGTAGAAGTTTCATAATCCTCGATTGCTACAACGGGTATTCCATTAATTTCTTTTAATCCGGAATGTCTTAAGCGATCCATGCCTGTAGACATTTTTTCTTTACCTTCTTTTGTGTCACCAAAATTGACAGATATGATTTTTTCCTCATATAGGCCATATTTACGATAAAGATCATATAATCTATCCAATAGAGTCTTGCCTTGAAGTTTAGCTTGTAATGCAGCCTCACATATTAATGCACCTGTACTTAGAGCATCTTTGTCACGTGCATATGTCCCGGATAAATACCCGTAGGAGTCTTCACCACCAAAAACAAACTGATAGCCATCTGGAAGCTGTTCCCATTCATGAATTTTTTCCGCGATATATTTGAATCCAGTTAAAACATTAAAACAAGGCCGTTGATAAGTATCACAAATGGCTTGAAAAAGTTCTGTAGCGCTTATCGTCTTAATAAAAGCTGCTTTTTTGGGTAATTTATTAACTTTAGATAATGCTTCACAAACATGTTCTAAACAAATAGCTAATATTTGATTACCATTAAGGATGACAGCCTCTCCGCCTTGATTGATAGCTACTCCTACTCGATCAGCATCGGGGTCGTTTGCAATTAAAATATCGCTGTTATTCTTTAGCATTAGATCAATGCCCATCTGTAAAGCAGGTTTTTCCTCAGGATTAGGAGATTTAACAGTTGGGAAGTTTCCATCAGGAATGATTTGTTTCTCAACAAAACTGAGAGTTGTAAATCCCCATAAAGCGAGAGTTTTTGGCATTAATGTAATACCAGTTCCATGTAAGCTAGTATAGACAATTTTTAAATCTTTCCCTTTTTCTCTATTTGCATCTGGATAATGCTGCAAAGCACCAACAGCTTTTAAATAGGCTTCATCGACATCAGGATCGACTTGTTTAATTAGCGAATTTGATAAAGAAGAAGCTTTTTTAATCATACTAGGATCTGTTATTTTGGAAACTTCTGCGATAATTCCGGTATCATGCGGAGGAACAATTTGACCACCATCGGTCCAATACACTTTATATCCATTGTATTCGGCAGGATTGTGGGAGGCGGTAATCATGATGGCTGCGATACATTTTTTATAACGGCATCCAAAAGAAATAAATGGGGTAGGACGTATATCATTACATAGATACACCTGGATTCCATTGCCTGCTAAAACTTTAGCAGTTTCTTCTGCAAATGCTCTTGAGTTATTTCTGGAGTCATAGCCAATGAATACTGAGTTTAGTTTATTTTTATCGGATTGCTTTAGGATATAATTAGAAAGACCTTGTGTCGCAGCTCCAACAGTATATATATTCATTCGATTGGTACCGACGCCCATAATTCCTCTAAGGCCAGCGGTTCCAAAAGTTAAATTCGTAAAGAATGCATCGAGTACCTTTTTGGGATCTTCCTTCAGCATTTGTCGTATGCTAGCTTTGGTTTCTTCGTCATATTGACCATTAAGCCAAAGGTCGACATTTTTTTTTGTGATAGGATCTAAAGTGATGCTTTCTTCTAATTTCATATAAATCTTATATTTTAATGTTATTGCATGGTCCAAATGTCAATGTTGACCCAGGCTGGAGTATAATAGCCAAACAATAAGAAAGTTGCTAAAACGATGCAACATTTTTATCTTCAATTCGTATTTTTAACGAAATCATTTTTTTTAGAATAACAATTTTATGAGAAGTATTCATTTTATAATTCCATAGATGTTGAATGAAATTAAAAAATAATATAAAATATGTTTGTTTATAATGTTTTGATAGTATGATAACTGATATATAGAATTTTAATAATATTTGTAAAGAGTGTAATAGTGAAAATTAGGACAAATAAATTCGTTGCGTTAGACACCTCAACTATTACTAATTCATTGAATATAAATAAATTAGAAAATGTGAAACAAAATGCAACCTTAATTAGAATTGGACAGAAAGTTTTACCTATCTTGGCTTTTGTTGGTATCCTTTATGGTCTCTTTCTTCTAGTAAAACACATGTGTACCCCTTACTCCGGATTAAAAGATAGAGTATCGCAAGCGAAAATTTCTAATAACAAATCCGTAAATAGTGAAAAAAGAGATACTAAGCTTAAGAAAAATAAAGTTACTCATGTAACGCCACCTCCAAAAAAAAATGAAGAAAAATCATCAATAAAAGTCAGCAAATTATCTGATAAACCTGCCGCATCAGTCGAATGTGAAAAATCTAACGTTATAACAGTTAATGTAGATGGTTTTAAAGAAAGCCAAAAACCAGCTAAAATTCCTCCATTCATTAAGTTAATAAAAATTGACATTCCTTCTCAACATTCATTTCAGTTAAAAAATATAGAGCTCAATGATTCAGATTTGGCCAAATTTTTAAAGCCAGGCGATCAGAGTGGAAAGAGTAAGAAAAGATATAGAAGTAGAGAAGCTGAAGTCTTAACTAGACATCGCCCAAGAGTTAGACCAACAATCCACTCGGAGAATTACTCAACTATCACCACAATTAATACACTGGTTTTTTACATAGCTCGAAATAAGGAAATAAGTGAATTTTTACCAGCCATTCAAAAAATAAAGAACACATCAAAAGAATTAATGTCAGATTTTAAAGTCCCGACACCTCCTCCAGCCCCTTGTGAAAAACCATTGACTGTTACAACACAATGGTCTGTGCAAAAGACGTCGGATACTGAAGCTCTTGTGGCTTTGACAATAACACCTTTTATGCATCCAACAGTCTTTGAACAAGGCATTATCAATACGAATGTGTTATTAGAAATGAATAATTTTGAATATTACCCAAATGGTAAATATAATAGCCCTACCATTATCAATGAATATATAGAGAGTATTCAAGAATTATTAGCTAAAAGAAAAAAAATCGATTCGTTTGGATTGATTAAAGCCGAACACGATAAACAAAAAGTCGTGATTCCAATAAGTCAAATTGGATCCCAATCTGTTTTTTTTCGTGGTGCAATAGGAAAAGAATCCTCCCACAACCATGAAAATCCTAATCTTTTTCACAGTTTTATCGCTTTAGAATTAGCCAAAGCTGATATTTTAAAAAAGAATGGAGGCGTTTTACCATCAATTAATGTATTCGTATGTACAGGACTTACAGGGCCACATTTTAATGAAGATTTGGCTACGAAAATGGGAAAGATAAGTAGAGCGATACATGGAAATGCCTCCGATGATACATCCTATGTTTTATATGGTATTCATTCAAGTATTTGTGATCACTTTTTAGAGCATGTAAATAGACTGGGGGGAGAATTATGCGCCGTTGATGATAAACGTAAACTCTTCGAAGTTGTTCAAAAGAAAATTAAAGATCTCTCATGTCGCATTCTAACACCAAATGTCACTTTATCTATTGAGGGAGACGCAACCATTGATGAGATTTGGCATGATGAATCTCAGCCACCCGTCAAAAATAATAATGAAACATCGACTGTATTTAAAAATATTTTTACTAAAGCAATTTGTAATGAGAAAGGACGCTCTATTTTATTTCGAATTAAGAAAACAGGGGATGGATTATTTACCTTAAAGGCAAATATTCAGGGACAAGAATTAATATTTAAATCTCAATTAAATCAAGATGTTAAAGAATTAACAACAAGCTTTAATGATCTTCCAGATTGCGATGCAGGTGTTATTTTGAAATCTGAAGCGATCACATATCGTGAGACGATGAATAAATGTATGAGTCAACTATTTGACGCCCCATGTGGAAGCGAGCAATATAGGAATGAGTTAAATATTCTCAAGGACAGTATAGCAAAGCTTTCTCAAATCCTTTCTACAAGTAATTTTCAATTACAAGCAAGTTTGGTTTCTATTTTGGATCGCATTAGCGAAGCCGAAGAAGTGGTAGATGCGATTGCAATTGTAAAAACGATGGATAATAATGAGTTAACAAAAAGTTTCACACCCAAAATAAAAAATGAGAAGTTGGATGTAGAGCTTCAAAAGCAATTAAAAGATCCTCAAATTTTCATGAATCAAATTTGGGAAAATTTAACCCGACAGATTCAACAATTAATTGTGCTTGATTACGATCCGGCTCATCTCTCATTAGTGCAAAAAAGGATAAATGAAGTCGTATCTACGATACAGCATGCGGGACATCATTATTTTTCAGGATCAGCAGAACAATGTGAAAAATATCTATTGTCTAGCAAAGACATTTATCGATTATCTTCTTTTGAAGTTGTTTTAGATGCGATACAGACATCAATTCCGGGTATGGGTGGTTTACCGGCGCATTTGATTGCTAATTATGCATTTAAAGTGGGTGGAGCAATACGCCCTTCTTCGATACCAGGAATGATTGCCTTTTCATATAAGGCTAAGGATGAAAAAGATAAAGATATCATTCAACATGATCTCTTACAAATTAATGTGACAACTGGTCATCTTGAAGTTTATAATATATATTCGAAAGATAGAAAAGGCGTTTATAAAAATGCCCTTGAAGTATTTGAAAAACGATTAGGGGAAGATGTAAAGAAATAATTCACATGTTTTTCAAAACGGCTGATGTCCTTATTCTATTTGCAAAAAATGTGTAATTCAAAATAGCCCTTTCCAACAAAGGGAAAGAGGAATTTCGCTTTGTTTTGAAACAGCCATTTTGCATTTTTCCATATGTAGGTTTTACATGCTCATAATGATCTAAAAAATGATAAGGAAGTAGTAGCGGAAGCTCTTCTGCAAGATCCTCAAGCGGTGCTTTATATTTCAGATGAACTTAAAATGTTGTTATTTTTTATGGTATTGGCGAAAATGATTTATCTGCTTTTTTAACAACCCCTGCGTCCATAATTTGTATGAGATGGTGAGTAGTTACAGCCTAATTAAAATCGGTCAGATAATTATTTTAATTGTCAGTTTTTTGGAATTTTTTTGTAAATGGGTCATGAAAACTAATGCTCTTCACTGATTGTGACAAAATCTAAAAAACATGATGTAAAAAAATCTTTCCTCCTATATAAGATCTTCTTAATAACGAAGGCCGAACACCTTACCGCAGAATCATTCGAAAAATAGGTTAAAACAGTCCACATTGAGTTTTCATGTCTTCAGAACATGATGAGATAGGGTATGCCACTTAGTCATTCTTACAATGTGCATACGCACCCTGGGATGGTACTGACTGGGCTGGTACGACGCATTAAAAATGGTCAATGATGTTATTGATGCCAACTTACATTGCTCCACTTGTATTGCAACGTGAAGATAGATTATTTAATGGTGGCTTATGTGTGAGTCGTGCACCTTTAAAAGATCTCAAATCTGCTTGCAGTTCTTTTTTACATCCGAAAGAACACGATACATTTACGAATTTGCAGCATTCTAAACGGCAACAAAGTTACTTATTAGGACGATACTGTGCCAAGCAGGCTATCGGTGCTAATATCAAACCTACTGAACCAACCAGGATATGGATTGAAAATGGGGTATTTCAGCAGCCTGTAGTGCATCATGCTCTTCACCCTGGGATGCAGGTGAGCATTAGCCACACCGACTCCCTGGGGGCTGCACTTGCTTTTCCTGAAGCTCATCCGATGGCAATTGATATAGAGATGGTCTGCTCAAGTAAATCAGACATTTTGAAAACACAATTAACTGCTGCTGAAATAAGCATATGTAAAGAAGAAATCGGTAAATTAACACTGTTTTGGACCGCTAAAGAAGCGCTTTCCAAGGTCCTAAGATGTGGATTGACAGCCCCTTTTGAACTATTCGAAGTTTCAATCATTGCAACCCATGTTGACTTCACAATCAGTCATTTTAAAAATTTTCAACAATATCAAATTCTTTCTTTTTACATTGATCAATCTGTTTGTTCGATTGTTTATCCAAAGAACACACAATTAAATCTGGATATCTCCAAAATTCAACAACTCTTCAATTGCAGTGACGATGTCTAATGAACTGTAAAAAAATATGTAGATTTGGGATCCTCAGGACGCCACCGCCCTGGGATGCATAATTACGGTACATAATTATAAAACAAATTGCTATTTAAAATAAGTATTCCTATTATTGACTTGCTAATATTCAAGGGACATATTATGGGGCAGGACTCATAAGTCTGCGTTTAATTTATACTGATAAGGGATATAATATGCTGACTTTGTCAAATGTATACATGCATGGTTATGTAGCTATTCCTATTTTGAATGTTTGTAAAACGCGAGGGATATTTTCATTTTTACAATCAAATCCATTCGTAAAATCCGAGCACATAGCTAAGGTTTTTAATGCTAATCATTCTTACTTAACTATAGCTCTTCAGGCGCTAGAATCGCTAAACTGGGTTGGAAAAGATACTCAACAACGTTACTTTCTAAAAGAAGAAGGGGCAGATTATCAACATATCCCATCTTCATTGATAAATTTATACGACTTTCCCTTCGAAGCATATATCCAGGGTGAGGCGTCCGATCTCAGTTTACATGAATGGATCAATCTTCTCACTGAACAGTGGAGTAAAACTCCAAGGTTAATTTTTCGGTTAATGGAAGGTGTTCTATTGCTTCCCTTGTTAATCGGAATCAAGCAATTTTATCTTCCTAAATATCCAAATACAACTTATTCACTCTTTGCCTCTCTACCTGAGCCTATACAACAAGAACTCCTTTTTCTATTCCATCATAAGCACTGGGCTGAAGAAAAACCTACAGGATGGCACTTGACTCCTATGGGAGAGCAATTAATAGATAGAGCCTTTGTAATGGGAGTCGCAGTTTCTTATAAGCCAATGCTCCGAAATCTAGAAACTCTGCTTTTTGGACAGTTTGAGACTGTTTTCCATAGAAGCGAACAAGGTTCAGAAATTCACGTGGATAGAACTGTTAATGTAATCTCCAGTGGCTTTCAACACGAAAAATATTTTAGCGACACAGAAGATTATATATTAGATATCTTTAACCAACAACCTATCGAAAGCCAACCCAGATATATTGCAGATATGGGGTGTGGGAATGGAGCACTGCTCAAAAGAATTTATAAGATACTCGTAGAAAAATCAGAGAGAGGTAAAAAATTAGAGTCATTCCCTATAACTTTGATTGGTATAGATTACAACCAAGAGGCTTTGGAGGAAACGAAGAAGAACTTATCGAATTTGCCTCACATAACTATGCAAGGCGATATTAATGATCCAGAGCAACTATTAAAAGATTTCTCTGCCTTAGGAGTTAATCCAGAAGCTGTCCTTCATATACGATCTTTCCTTGATCATAACAGACCGTTTAAATCTACTAAACAAATGCTGTACCATCCTACAATTAAATGTGAAGGTGTCTATGTCGACAAAGAAGGTTGCTTGATACCCGCCCGTGATCTTATGAATAATCTCATGGAACATTTGGAGCGGTGGGCTAAAGTGATTAATAAGCATGGGTTGATTGTTTTGGAATCCCATGCATTAACACCCGAAGGGACACATCAATTCTTCGAAAAGACAGAGAGTTTTTATTTTGATACAATTCATGCTTTTTCAGGGCAATATCTTGTTGAGAGTGAAAAATTCTTAATGGCAGCTGCCGGTGTTGGATTATTCCCCAAAACACCTCCTATTAAATACCCTAAAACTCTTCCATTTACTCGCATTACATTAAACCATTTTGAAACAAGGAATTACCGCATACGATATGCTGAGTATAGAGATTTACCCAGCCTTGTCGCATTAGAGAAAGATTGTTGGGATCTCCATTTGCAAATGACAGAGATTATCCTTAAGAAACGCCTTCAACTTTATCCCGAAGGACAACTGGTTTTAGAATTTGAGGGAATAGTCGTCGGTGTTATCTACTCTCAAAGAATCGTCAGTCTTGATGACTTAAGACACACTGGATTTAAAGATTTGAGCTCACTCCATTGTGAAACAGGATCTGTCATCCAATTGCTTGCCGTTAACATCACCCCTAAACTCCAGCATCTTAATTTAGGTAACCAATTACTTGAGTTTATCCTCCAATATTGTAGCCTAATGATACACGTAAATTCTGTCGTTGGAGTAACGAGATGCAGGGATTATCATAAACATACCCATATCCCTCTCTCAGAGTATATATCTTTGCGTAATTCACAAGGAAACTTAGAAGACCCGATTCTAAAATTCCACTGGCTCCATGGAGCTGAAATTGTTGATCTATTGCCCAATTATAGACCTGAAGATGTCGATAACTTAGGCTATGGGGTGTTAATCCAATATGAGCTTCAGAACAGAAAAAGAAACGTAATTTCCCCATCAAGTTCTGTCAGGGAAGAAAATTTTGATATAGAAAGTTCCTTAACTCATATTATAAAAACGCTATTGGGTGAAAGCTTTGAAAAAAGATTTAATGTTCTTTCTCCTTTAATGGAAATGGGGCTGGACTCAGCAGATTTATTAGAGTTAAGTGAACAAATTAGGGCTAATTTTCAAATAAAATTAGAACCTGCATTTTTCTTTCAGTACAAGACGACTCATGAAATCACTCGTTATCTGAAAAACAATATTATGAAAGTAAAAACACAAGACAAAGGAGAGAACAATCTGCCTGAGAAGCCAAAATCCGTTTTAACGGAGAAACAAATGAGGGCTTCTCAAGACCAATTTATTGCAGTTATTGGAACTGCTTGTAGCTTGCCAGGGTCAATTAATCATCTTGAAGAATTTTGGAAATTATTGAAGGAAGGAAAATCCGCAATCGGATTAAGGCCCTCAGCTAGATGGGTATGGCCTGAAGGAATATCCTCCGATGATTACCCTGGAATTGATCAAGGAGGATTTTTATCCAATATAGCGAGTTTTGATGCCTCCTTTTTTCGTATCTCCCCCAAGGAAGCAGAGTTAATGGATCCCCAACAACGCATTATGTTAGAACTCAGCTGGCATGCAATAGAAGATGCTGGATATGCTCCCAGCACCTTATCTGGAAAAAATATAGGAGTATTTGTTGGTGCAAGCGGTTCGGATTATAGTAAATTGCTTGATCGTTCTCCAGGAGATGTAGAGGCACATTTTGGAGTGGGAACATCGATGTCTGTGATACCAAATCGGATTTCATATTTCTTCAATTTCCATGGACCAAGCGTTCAAGTCGATACAGCCTGTTCAAGTTCATTAGTTGCTGTGCACCAAGCTGTGAAGGCATTACAGGTAGGTGAATGCGAACAAGCAGTTGTTGGTGGTATTAATATTATGTGCCATCCAGCAGCATCTTTGGCTTATTATAAATCAGGTATGCTTGCTAGCGATGGGAAGTGTAAGACTTTTGATAAATCTGCAAATGGTTATGTTCGAAGCGAAGGTGCTGTCGCAATACTGCTTAAGCCATTGCAAGAAGCTCTTTCAGACAAAGATCATATTTATGCGATAATTCGAGGGAGTGCTATAAACCATGGTGGTCAAGCGAGCGGATTGACTGTTCCTAATCCTGACAGTCAGACTGAATTATTGCTCAAAGCGTATAGTAATGCAGGGATCTCTTCTAATGATGTGGGATATATTGAGGCGCATGGTACTGGAACTCCTCTAGGGGATCCTATTGAAGTAAAAGGTCTAAAGGATGCTTTTAGAAAGCTTTCCTCGAAAGAACACATTTTAGAGCAAGCATCGTGTGGTTTAGGATCCATTAAAAGCAATATCGGTCATTTAGAGGCAGCTTCGGGGCTTGCTGGGTTGTTAAAAGTTGTAGCTTGTTTAAAACATCGAGAAATTCCAGCAACAATCAATTTTGAGGAGCTAAATCCACAGATAGATTTATCCAATTCTCCTTTTTATATCATAGATTCACATAAAAGTTGGGAAAATTCAGGGAGTGAAAAGCGTTATGCAGGCGTAAGCAGCTTTGGATCTGGCGGAACGAATGCACACGTTGTCCTCGAGGAGTACATTCCACAAGCTGACGTTTCCAAAGACACCATTCAATGGCCAGAGACTAAGGAATCTAGTCCATCCATAATTGTACTCTCGGCACAGAATCCTGAACGATTAAAGGAATATGCACAAAAGCTGTTGGTTTTTATTCCAAATAGTAACGAAGACAATAAGGCTACTCTAAATCTAAGAGAACTTGCCTATACTCTGCAAGTGGGCCGAGAGGCTATGGAGGAACGATTAGGAATTATTGCTTTATCCTTAGATGATGTTAAAGAGAAACTAAGAAAATATCTGGCTGGGGAAAAAAATGTTGTTGGCCTATATCAGGGTCAAATAAAAATGAGCAAGAATATAGTCTCGGATTTTGAAACCGATGAGGTATTATCTAAAGCTGTTAGTACATGGATTGAACAGAACAACCTTGAAAAATTACTCAAATTTTGGACAAAAGGTTTCGATATAGATTGGACTAAACTCTATGGCGATCATAAGCCTAATAAAATAACTCTCCCAACCTATCCGTTCGCCAAAGAAACATACTGGTTAAATGTAGAAGCAAGCTTACTAAATACAAGCAAAGAAATACAACGTGTATTGCATCCCTTAGTACAGCAAAATACTTCAACACTGTCGGAACAAAAATTTAGCTCCATCTTTACAGGCAACGAATTTTTTCTGAAAGATCATTTAATCAATGGTCAGAAAATATTACCTGCTGTAATCACTTTAGAAATGGCCAGGGAAGCTGTAAGGCGGTCCCTAGGGGATCCAACAGCAAATATCCAGCTTAAAAATATAGTTTGGTCAAGCCCTATCATCATCGAGACAAACCCTGTAACGGTACACATTGGTCTTTTTCCAGAGGAAAATGGGAACATCTCATATGAGATATATACTGATGAAGGTGGAGATGATATCATAGTCCATAGTCAAGGAGTGGCCTTCATAAGCACACTAAAAGATAAAGTATTAGTTTCTGATCTAGATATTAAAACACTGGAATCAACACATAATCATAAAGAACTTAGCTCTGTCGAATGCTACTCAGCTTTTGAACGCATGGGGATCAAGTACGGGCCATCACATCGAGGAATAGAAAAAATATTTCTAGCAAAAGACTCTGTTCTAGCTAAACTCACCCTTCCTCTATCTGTATCATCAACCTTAGGAATATTTGAATTGCATCCAAGTCTCATGGATTCAGCTTTACAAGCCGCACTAAGTATGATGTTAGGCGTCGATACATTTTTAGAAAAACCAATGTTGCCTTTTGCACTGAATTCCTTAGAGGTTTTATCACCCTGCACGTCTAATATGTGGGCGATCATTCATAAATCTAAAGAGCGGACAAGTGGTGTAGTTCAAAATTTTACTATAAAGCTTGCCGATGAAGTTGGAAAAGTATGTGTAATATTGAATGGATTTTCATTAAGGCTATTAGATATCTCTCCGATAAGCAGAACTAGTAGCCTATTTATGCTAACGCCAGTATGGAAGGAAAAAACAATTGAGAAACATGTCTCCAAACGCACTGATATAAACGTTCATATTACTAGACTCGATGATATGGACTCTGCAGCGTTTTCTAAGACTTTCGAAGAAATAGCTCTAGAGCTCTTCGAACAAGTTCAGATAATCATCCGATCAAAACCGAAGAGTAAGCACTTGTTTCAAGTAGTAATCAGAAATCCTTTACATTTTGGATTATCTGGGATATTCAAAACAGCCCATATAGAAAACAAAAATCTCTACGGTCAAATAATTTTAGTTTCTGATTCAACCCAACCTATTGAAAAGCTTTTAGAAGAAAGTCGTAATCGTCTTCAAGACCAAGAAATTTGGTACGATAGAGATATCTGTAAGGTAAGAACATTTGAAGAGAAAGAGATATCTAGCCTGCCCACAAATCATATCTATAAAGAGAACGGGATCTACCTCATTACAGGTGGAGCTGGAGGGTTGGGATTTATCCTAGCCAAAAATATTCTAGAAGAAACGAAATCTGTTAGTGTGATTCTAGCTGGTCGTTCTGAACTGAATTCTGATAAAGAAAATCAACTAAGACTATTACAAGTTATTGGTGAAAAGACTCAGTCAAGAATAGATTATGTGCAAACAGACATCGCAAATAAACAATCTGTTCAAGCCTTAATCGATATTATTCAAAACAAATACGGATCTTTAAGTGGGGTCATCCACGCTGCAGGCGTGATAAAAGATAGCTTCATCTTTAAAAAGAGCTCAGAAGAATTTGCTTCAGTGCTTCTCCCTAAGGTTCGTGGTACGATTCATCTGGATGAGTTAACAAAACAAATGGATCTCGATTTCTTTATTTTGTTTTCGTCACTAACCGCTGCGATGGGAAACTCGGGCCAAGCAGACTACGCGACAGGTAATGCCTTTATGGATGCCTTTGCAAGCCAGCGAAACGCCCAAGTTGCAGCTAAAAAAAGGCATGGACGAACTTTATCCATAAACTGGCCCCTATGGAAAGAAGGAGGGATGCACGTTGATAAAGCTTATGAGGAGATGATAACAACTACGATTGGTTTGGTCCCATTGGAGACTTCTATTGGCCTGAAAATATTGACTCAAAGTCTTAACTCTGAAACAGATCAATTGATGATTGTGCAAGGAAACGTGAGTCTCCTAAAATCCTATTTAACCGGAATGCAATCTGATGATATGGACACTGTAGATCAAATAGGAGAATTCACTTCTCCTATTGATACAAAGTCATTAATAGAAAAAACTTCTCTTTATCTCAAACAACAACTCTCTAAAGTACTCAAATTGCCAATAAAAAAAATCGACGGTAAGGAGCCTTTTGAGAATTTTGGGATAGATTCAATTATGGTAACCCTATTAACTAAAGAACTAGAGAAAACATACGGTTCTTTATCAAAAACATTGTTTTTTGAGTATCAAAGTATTGATGAATTGAGTCAGTATTTCACAGAGCATCATTCTTCCAAACTACCTAAGATGTTGCCAGTTAATGAAATTGACGGGAAGAAAATTTCAAGCCAATCACCTGTAAATAATTCCTCTAATCGTCCATCACGGACACATTTAAATCAGCGCTCACGCTTTCCCCCTCCCTCAAAAATTCCTTTTGAAAGTAATGAAATCGCAATTATCGGGATCTCTGGCAAATACCCTCAGTCTTCGGATTTAAAGGCGTATTGGGAAAATCTTCGTGATGGAAAAGATTGTATCACTGAGGTTCCTTCAACCCGATGGGATTGGAAAAAGTACTACGATCAATCCGCTAGAGAATCTGGAGCTCATTACAGTAAATGGGGAGGTTTTATTGAGGGGGTAGATGAGTTTGATCCGTTATTTTTTAACATTTCCCCAAATGAAGCGATATACCTAGATCCTCAAGAACGTCTCTTTTTAGAGCATGTTTGGATGGCGCTCGAAGATGCAGGAGTAACTCGAACAAACTTGCAGCGAGCTCGCCTTGATGACTTGCCAGGTCAAGTAGGTGTTTATGCAGGAGTGATGTGGAATGAGTACCAACTCTTTGGAGCTCAAGCAAGCTTAACAGGAACACCGATTGCGTTATGGGGTAGTTTTGGTAGTATTGCTAATCGGGTATCTTATGTTTTGAACTTACATGGTCCAAGTATGACTGTAGATACCATGTGTTCAAGTTCTCTAACAAGTATTCATCTTGCGTGTGAAGACTTGAAAAGTGGTAGGACTGATCTGGGGATTGCAGGTGGAGTCAATGTAAGTATTCACCCAAACAAGTACCTGATGTTGAGCGCTGGACAATTTATTTCAAGAGATGGGCACTGTCAAAGTTTTGGTGAAGGTGGAGATGGGTATATTCCAGGGGAAGGGGTCGGCGTTGTTATCCTCAAACGACTTTCTGATGCTATAACAGATGGAGACCATATTTACGGAATCATCAAAGGTACAGCTGTAAATCATGGCGGAAAAGTCAACGCATATACTGTTCCTAATCCCAATGCTCAGCAAATGGTCATTGCAAGAGCTCTTAAAGAATCTAAAATTGATCCTCGAACGATAAGCTATATTGAAGCGCATGGAACAGGAACTAAATTAGGAGATCCCATCGAGATTAGAGGATTAACAAAAGCATTTCAGGCTAGTACAAGTGATATCGGTTATTGCGATTTGGGATCAGCTAAATCAAATATAGGACATTGTGAATCAGCAGCTGGGATTGCGGGGGTTACTAAAGTTCTTTTGCAGATGCAACATCAAAAAATTGTCCCTTCATTGCATTCTGAGATCCTCAATCATGATATAGATTTTGAAAAGACTCCATTCATAGTAAATCAAAAATTGAAGGAATGGGATCGCCCCGTTATTAATGGAAAGGAATATCCAAGAATAGCCGGCATTTCATCATTTGGAGCTGGTGGTAGCAACGCTCATATTATTATTGAGGAGTATGTTCCACATGTTGGAATTGAAAATACGAAAGACCCTGAGATTAATGAATCTAATCCAGCGATGATAGTACTCTCTGCAAAAAATCGTGATCGATTAAACAAGTACGCACTCAAGCTGTGGGCTTATATTCAACAGAAAAATGAAGACAAAGAGAACCTTAATCTTAGAGAACTGGCCTATACTCTCCAAACTGGACGAGAGGCAATGGATGAACGATTAGGAATAGTTGTGGGTTCAGTTGAAGATCTTATTGAAAAATTGTCAACGTTTATTTCTGGAAATGATTCAATCGAAGGGCTTTACTTAGGTCAGGTCAAGAAAAATAAAGAGATGCTCTCAGATTTTGAAAACGATGTGCGATTTCAAAATATTGTCGAAGATTGGATTGCACAAAAGAATTGTGAAAAACTTCTTAAATTCTGGACGAAGGGATTAAATATAGATTGGCTCAGACTTTATGGTGAGCATAAGCCGAAGAAAATCAGCCTTCCGACTTATCCTTTTGCTAAAGAGAGATACTGGATTGATCTACTAACAGCTAACGCAAATGAAATAATAAAAACTGAACAAACTACTCAAGAGAAATTTGATCTATCCTTAGAATCCGATCCTCCAGTCATTGAGAAATCCGAATCAATACAAACTCTCTATTTTGAAACAACTCTAGAGAAAATACCATTAAAACAAACAGATTCATCTGTTAAGACATTGCTTTGCTTCTTATCAAATTCCGATCAGAAGATAGATTTCTTAAAGACGTTAGAGAAAAAGTCATCGACCAATATAATTTTTATAAGCCAAGGTAATTGTTATAAGAAGCTATCCCCAAGGGAATATCAAATAGTAAGCTCCGAGAAAGAAACCTATATAAGAGCTTTAAAAAGTGTCTGTGAGGACTACGGAGTCATATATAACTTGACCTATTTATGGGCAGAAGTGGGTTCTCAATGGATCCAAGATGTATTTCCAATTGTGACAATTATTCAATGTATAGCAGAATTGTCACTAAAAATTGATCGATTACTATTGGCAGGATCTATTGATAACGATCTTGACCTTTGTTATTTAGAATCATGGATGGGCATGTCGCGCTCCGTAGGGTTCATATTACCCAATACCACATCCAGAGTCATTGTACACTATCAATCATCGAACGAGATTTGGGATTGGGGAAATGTTATTACACAAGAACTACAAACAGAAAATATAAAAGATGTCCTTTATAGTCAAGGAGAGCGCTTTGAGTATTCTATTCAAACAGTAAACTTTGTCTTGAAAAATGAAGTTTTTTCTTCAAATAACAATGCTCAGAAAAAAACCGTCTTAATTACTGGGGGATGTGGCGCAATTGGCTTTCAGTTCGCAAAGCACCTAGCCTCAACCCAAAAAGCAAATTTAATTCTAAATGGACGCTCTCCATTAAGTCCAAAAATAGAACTTCAAATTAAAGAATTAGAGAATCTAGGAAGTTCTGCAATCTATATGCAAGCTGATAGTTGTGATTTAGAGAGAATGAAAAAAGGAATAGAACTGGCTAAATTACAATTTGGTCCTATAACTGAAGTAATTCATGCAGCAGGGATAGAAAGTAAGCAAAGTATACTTACAAAATCTTTTTCGGAATTTAAAAAAATATTGGGCCCTAAGATTCAAGGTACACTAATATTGGATGAAATTTTAAAAGAAGAACCCTTAAATCTCATCTGCTATTTTTCCTCAAGCTCGGCAATATTAGGAGATTTTGGAACATGCGATTATGCAATGGGAAATCGCTTTGAGATGGCTTACACGCGTTATCGAAACGAGCTAGAAAAACGCGGTGAACGAAAAGGTAGAGCTATTGTCATCAATTGGCCCTTGTGGAAAGAGGGTGGAATGAATTTAGAGGATGCCAAAACAACTGATTTCTATATCAAGACTAGTGGTCAAGACTATTTAGAAACAAAACAAGCGCTTGACATCTTCGATCAATTTCAGACTCAACACAAAAATCAATTGTTAATTGTTGTTGGTTACCCACGTCGAGTCAATCAATTTTTAGGTCTAACGAAAAAACCCGCTTTGGTAAATAGTACCATAGCTACACAAATTTCTCGAGGACGTCGAATCGGGATTAGAGGATTGAATTTAGACCAATGCGTAATATTGGATCTCAAAGAAATAACAAATCAAATATTAAAAATACCAACTAATCGTTTAGATTCTGATACCAATCTGGCTGATTTCGGTTATGATTCAGTAACCTTAGCTAAATTTGCTCGCGACATTGGAAAACACTATGAATTAGAAGTTATTCCTTCAGTATTTTTTGGCTATTCAACACTTTCTGCCTTAGCAGGCTATCTTTTGAAAGAGCATCAAATGGTTATTCAAAAGTTTTATCAGGAAGAAATTAAAGAAGATAATCAAGAGGTAAAAACTGAATCCAATGAGAGGGGAATAACATTTAGGAAATCAATTACCGCAGCGTCAGGTCAACTCGTAAACCGAGACAATGACAAAACTGCAACTCTAGATCAATCTAATCTTAATGATCCAATAGCAATCATTGGAGTAAGCGGGCGCTTTCCCGATGCACGCAATGTTGACGAAATGTGGAAAATATTGCGCGACGGAAAAGAGGCTGTGCACGAAATCCCTCTAGAGCGTTTTGATTGGAGAGAATACTTTGGAGATTCAAGTAAAGACCGAGATAAAACCAATTGCAAATGGTCTGGGATGATTCCTGGAGTAAATGAGTTTGATCCCTTATTTTTTGAAATTTCTCCTAAAGAAGCCGAGAGCATAGATCCCAGACAAAGGCATCTCCTTCAAGAATCGTGGAAAGCGTTGGAAGATGCAGGCTATGGAAATTCTGATCTTAAAAAACAAAAGATTGGAATGTATGTTGGTGTAGAAGAAGGAGATTACTCTGGTATTCTTAATAAGAGTGGTAATGTTACTTCGGCTCATAATGGTATTTTGGCCGCTCGTTTAGCCTATTTTCTGAATTTAAGCGGTGCTGTGATGGCAATTAATACAGCATGTTCATCGGCATTAGTAGCACTTCATCAAGCATTTATGGCTCTAAAAAGCGGAGAGATGGATACAGCCATTGTTGCTGGAGTTAACATTCTTTTTACTCCAGAGCTGTACGTACTAATGAGCCAAGCAGGGATGTTATCTCCTGATGGAAAGTGTCATACTTTTGATGAAAGAGCCAATGGGATGGTGCCAGGTGAGGCTGTAGCTGTTGTAGTTCTAAAGCGCCTTTCTGATGCTGAACGTGATGGAGATCCAATCAAGGCGATTATTCGTGGAAGTGGTGTTAATTATGACGGAAAAACCAATGGAATAACAGCACCTAGTGGTGTTGCTCAAAAGGAGCTATTACTATCTATCTATGAGAAAAATCATATTTCTCCAGAAGATATTGAATATGTGATAGCACATGGTACAGGAACTCCAATTGGAGATTCTGTTGAAATAAATGCACTTTCAGATGTTTTTAAAACAACAACTGGGAAAATTAATTACTGTGCGTTAACCTCTACAAAGACGAATTTTGGACATACCTTTGCAGCTTCGGGTCTTGTCAGTTTGATCTCCTTAGTCAAATCGCTTCAAGAAGAACTCATTCCAGCTAGCTTATACTGTGAGACAGAAAGTCGTTATATTAAATGGGAAGAGAGTCCCCTTTACGTTAACAAAGCTAATAAAATATGGCCAATTTCAAAAGGCGCAGCTTTGGAAGATAGCCGCATGGGTGCTGTAAGTTCATTTGGAATGAGCGGTACTAACGCTCATATTGTTTTACAGGGATATAGAAATCCTGAAGTGAATCAAGAAACCCAGAAGTTTCCCTACTATATTCTAGCACTTTCAGCAAAGACTCAAGAAGCTCTGAAAATTAAGATAGAAAATCTGATAGAGTTCTTGGAAAAAACTAGCGCCTCTTTAGCTCAGGTTAGTTACACCTTACTAGAAGGACGACATCATTTTCGCTATCGCAGTGCTCTTGTTGCTGAAGACATGGAAGGTGTTATTTATGGTTTAAAACAGCTTTATAACCAGAATAAACATCCGATGTTATTCACTGGGGAAGTTAAAACTGAATTCAAAGGGCAAAAGGCATTTCAAGATTATTCCTCAATATTATTGGACTCTTGTCGTGCTCAAGAAGATACTAGCGTAGAGAGTAAAAAATCTTATATGGATGCCTTAATGGCATTAGCTGATCTTTACTGTCAGGGTTACAATATCGACTGGTTCAAACTTTACGGTGAAAGAAGGCCTAAGAAAATAAGCCTTCCTACTTATCCCTTTGCTAGAGAACAATATTGGGTAAAAGACTCAAAATTAGCCACACTCAGCACAAGTAGAGATGCCTATGTAACACTTGCAAGCACAAACGTTTTACATCCTTTGCTTCAAAAAAACGTTTCCACCCTAGCGGAACAACGCTTCAGCTCAACATTTAATGGGGAAGAATTTTTTCTTAAAGACCATCTTGTCAATGGTCAAAAAGTTTTACCTGGTGTAGCTTATTTGGAAATGGCCAGGGAAGCTGTAAAACAGGCTCTAGGAGGTCTGAAGGATCCAACAGTATCCATCGAGCTAAAAAATATTGTTTGGGCTACCCCGATCATTATTCAAGAGAAACCTCAGGTTGTCCATATTGGGCTCTACCCAGAAGAAGATGGGAAAATATCTTACGAAATTTATACACAACATGACGAAGCCGATATAACAATCCATAGCCAAGGTGTAGCTGTAATAGGAAAAAATGTATCTGTTCCACAACTGAACATCGAGACTTTGAAATCGACTTTTCATGAAAAAGAAATAAGCTCCGAAGAATGCTATCAAGCTTTTAAGAAAATGGGATTGCATTATGGGCCAGGGCATCGTGGCATTAATAGGTTACATGTAAAAAGGGAAGGTGAGCAAAACAAGCCATCCGTATTAGTTAAACTCCATTTGCCGGAATCTATTTCAGCAACGGAACAAGATTTTGAACTGCATCCTAGCCTCATGGACTCGGCACTACAAGCCTCTCTAGGTATGATGTTGAAAGGAGATGCACTTCCTGAAAAAGCTATGCTTCCATTTGCTATGGACTCGGTGAAAATCTTTTCTAAATGTACTTCAAGCATGTGGGCAAATATTCGCCATTCTCAAGATCAGGTTAGCGCAGCCTTACAAAAGTTAGATATAGTCTTGTGCGATGAGGCTGGTAAGGTAGTTGTTGAGATACGAGGATTTTCCTTAAGAGCTTTAGAAAAAGGAAAAATCGATAAAGCTACTAATTGGCATGGGTCTTTGATCCTAACTCCAATTTGGAAAGAAAAAGAAATCGAGGATAAAAATATCCTAGAATCCTCTGTAGAGGCTAATAACAATATTCAGATACATGTCTTGCGATATGATGAAAACGAAGTTGCCACATTTGAAGAAAAAGCTCTTATTCTTTTTGAACAAGTCCATTCGGTTATTAAATCGAAACCAAAGAATGAGCATCTCTTTCAATTAGTGGTGAACGATTCCTTGGATTTCGGCTTATCAGGACTACTCAAAACAGCGCATTTGGAAAACCCCAAGATTCGTGGGCAGGTTATATTAATAGAAAAGAACGAATACTCGATCGACACTATCCTTGTTCAAAACCAAGCATCTTTTGATGAAGAAATTTGGTATGATGGTAAAAAAAGAAAAATAAAAGTGTTAGAAGACCTCTATATTTCTGACTTAGAAGCCCCCGTTCCTTACAAAGAAAATGGCATTTACCTTATAACCGGTGGACTCGGAGGGCTGGGACTTATTTTTGCCCGAGATATTTTAGAAAAGGCAAAAAAAGTTACTGTAGTTTTAACAGGTCGTTCTGAGCTGACTTCAGACAAAGCCCTGGAACTTCAATCACTTCAACACTCTGCTGAATCTTACAACTCAAAAATTTTATATATAAAATCAGACATCGCTAATCAGGAATCTCTCCGAACTTTAACTTCAACCATTCAAAATGAGTACGGATCATTAACAGGCATCATCCACGCTGCGGGAATCATACAAGATAACTTTATCTTAAAAAAGAACAGGGAAGAATTCGCCTCTGTAATCCTCCCCAAGGTCAGAGGAACTATTAATCTTGATGCAGCAACAAAAGAAATGGACCTAGATTTCTTTGTCTTGTTTTCATCGGTAGCCGGAGCGATAGGCAATTCAGGTCAAGCAGACTATGCCACGGGCAATGCCTTTATGGATGCCTTTGCGAGAAAGAGAAATCAACACATAGAGAAAAACCAACGTCACTGCAAAACTGTATCTATTAACTGGCCATTATGGAAAGAAGGCGGAATGGCCATCGATGAGGTTTCTGAGGGGATGATTAGAACCATGACCGGCTTAGTTCCTATGACTACCTCCAACGGTCTCAAGGCATTTGCCCATAGTCTCTCTTCTGGAAAAGACCAAGTGATGGTTATGGAAGGAGATGTAGATCAACTAAAATCTTATCTAAGCAAAGTCCAATCTCAGATTGGCGAAATAGTTCATGCAGACCCTTCAATGAAGCTTTCTGAGGCATTTTCTACTAATAACAACACTTTAACCGAAAAAATAACCTATTACTTAAAACAACAACTGTCAAGTGTCCTTAAAGTTCCATTTGAAAAAATAGAGAGCAGAGAACCTTTGGAAAAGTATGGGATCGATTCGATCATGGTTACACAGTTAACTAACGAACTCGAGAAAACATTTGGCTCTTTATCTAAAACATTATTTTTTGAATATCACACCATCGAAGAGTTAGCCCAGTATTTTGTAACCTCTCATTTATCAAGGTTATTGCAAATATTCCAGGTAGTGGAAAAAGAAGCGATGACTCTGAAAAATCAGCCTTCTGACAATGTTGTTGAAAAGCCTCTCATTCCTATTGGTACAAAATTACGTCAAAGGCCACGATTCTCTACACAACTCACATTTTCTCCAGAGTGCACGGAAATAGCTATCATTGGCCTCTCCGGTAGATATCCCAAATCCTGTGATTTGGAAAAATATTGGGAAAACCTACGTGATGGTAAAGACTGTATTACAGAAATTCCTCAAAGTCGATGGGATTGGAGAAAATATTACGACAAGCATGGTAAAGAAAAAGGTGCTCATTACAGCAAATGGGGAGGATTCATAGAAGGTGTTGATGAGTTTGACCCTCTGTTTTTCAATATTTCTAAGCAAGAAGCTAACTCCATAGATCCACAAGAACGTCTCTTCTTAGAATATGCGTGGAGAGCATTAGAAGATGCAGGTTTAACAAGGGAACATTTACAACGAAAGAATCGCGATGGTTTACCAGCTCAAGTGGGAGTTTACGCTGGGGTGATGTGGAATGAATACCAACTTTTTGGAGCTGAGGAGTGTCTTAAAGGAACTGGAGTTTCTTTAGGAAGCAGTTTCGGAAGTATTGCTAATAGAGTCTCATACTTTTTGAATTTATATGGTCCAAGTATGGCTATCGACACGATGTGTTCGAGTTCTCTCACAAGCATTCATTTAGCATGTGAGGATTTAAAGAGTCGTCGGATCGATGTGGGTCTTGCGGGAGGTGTCAATGTGAGCATCCATCCCAACAAATACTCGACGTTAAGTAACGGTAAACTTATCTCGCGCGAAGAACACTGTCAAAGTTTTGGGGAAGGTGGAAGTGGCTATATCCCAGGAGAGGGCGTAGGAGTAGTGATTCTAAAGCGACTGGCTGACGCTATTGTAGATGGAGATCATATCTACGGAGTAATTAAAGGAACAGCGTTGAACCACGGAGGAAAAACCAATGGTTATTCCGTTCCAAATCCCAATGCTCAACAGATGGTGATTGCAAGAGCAATCACGGAATCTCAAATAGACCCTCGGTCAATTAGTTATATAGAAGCTCACGGGACAGGCACTAAATTAGGAGATGCGATAGAGATTACCGGACTAACGAAAGCCTTTCAAGCTAGAACAAGTGATCTGGAATATTGCGCTATAGGATCAGCAAAGTCGAATATAGGACATTGTGAATCAGCTGCTGGGATTGCAGGAGTGACAAAAATCTTGTTACAAATGAAACATGAAAAACTTGCCCCCTCCATACACTCTGAGATTCTAAATTCTAACATTGATTTTCAGAAGACGCCTTTTTGGGTTAATCAAAAATTAAGAGCCTGGGAACGTCCTATAATTGAAGGGAAAACATATCCACGAATTGCTGGTATTTCATCTTTTGGAGCTGGTGGAAGCAATGCTCATTTAATTATTGAAGAGTACATTCCTCAAACAGATGCTACGCATAATCTGGAGCTGGTCAGTGGTGCTCGCGAGGCCTTAATCGTTCTATCAGCTAAGACCAATGATCGTTTAAAAGAATATGCTAGTCGGATCTTGACGTTCATACAAAACAAAAAAAATGAAGACCAAAGAAACGCTTTTCTTCATTTACATGAAATTGCCTATACCTTACAGATTGGGCGCGAAGCAATGGAAGAACGATTGGGAATAATTGTTTCATCATTAGAACAACTGAAAGAGAAGTTAACAAGATACCTAGCCGGAGATGTATATGTGGATAATCTCTTTTCTGGGAATATAAACCAGAACAGAAGTGGAATAGGTAGACTCAATGATGATACGGAATTTCTTGAAACGGTTGAAAAATGGATCAAGAATAAAAATTTCTCTAAGCTTCTCGAATTCTGGACGAATGGGTTAAATGTCAACTGGCTTAAACTTTATGGCAAAACAAAACCGCGAAAAATAAGCCTTCCAAGCTACCCCTTTGCAAATGAACGCTACTGGTTTGATATGATTTCTTCCAAAGACGTACCGCCTAAAGAACCCAACAGACATTCTTTTCAAGATGACATAGAATCAAGTAACTTGCGATGGGACTTTTCTATCTCTTCAACAAGTAACTCTGTAGTCGATGGTTTATTCTTAATGGGCAATCTAGAAAAAGTTACCTTATTTTTAAGGCAACAGGTTGCAGATCAGGTTAACAAATCGGTAAGTGAAATTGATCCTAACCTTAGTTATTTTGATATAGGCGTAACATCCATCGGTATTGTCCAAATAAGTCATGCAATCAATCAGTTAATCGACCCAGGTTTTTCTACGACACAATTTTTTGAATATTTAACAATTTCCACACTTGCAGACTACTTAGTCAAGCAGTTTCCAAATGCTATTAATAGAATGGCTGTCATCAAAAATGCATCTACCTCAGAATACGAAGATAAGCAGCAAAAAGCGCCTGCTTTGTCTGAAAATGTAACTTCAAAAGATACGCAAAAAGAAATTCAGGACTCTAAATTAGTTGCTTCATTCCAACAACAGCGTTTGTGGTTTTTAGATCAATACCAAGGGCATAGTCTCAATTATCACAACACGGGTTTGATAACACTAAAAGGACATTTGGATGAGGTCGCGCTAGAAAAAAGTTTGCTGGAAATAATAAAACGTCACGACGCGTTGCGTACAAATTTCGTGGAAGTTAATGGCAAGGTATTTCAAGTCATCAACTCCGAGATCAATTTTTCCTTGGAAAGAGAAGACTTTAGCAAAGAGATTGATGTAAAGTTAGCTCTGGAAGAAGATCTTAAGCTCGAACTGATTAGACCTTTTAATTTAGAAAAAGACCTTCTAATTAGAGCAAAGCTGTACAAGTTATCCGAGACGGATTTCGCTCTAATAATCAACCTTCATCATATTGTATCCGATGGGTGGTCTTTCGTTATTTTTGAAAGAGAGCTTTCTACGTTTTATCGAGCATGGGTGAATCACAAGGATTTAAAAGGCACACTAAGTCCACTTCAATTGCAGTATAGTGATTATGCTGCGAAACAGCGAATAGAGTTAACAGGAGAGGTTTTAGAGAAAAAATTGCTCTACTGGAAAGAGCGTTTGCACAGAATTGAAACCCTAGAATTGCCAACCACATATAAAAGACCTCCAATTCCAAGTTACAAAGGAGACCGTATACGCTTTAAAATTGATAGTGATTTGATTAGTCGACTGGAGAGCCTATGTAAAAATAATGGGGTAACACTTTTTATGGGGTTACTTGCTGTTTGGAGTGTCGTTCTAAAACGCTATAGTAATCAAGATGATATATCCATTGGAACCCCTGTTGCCAATCGAAATCAGGCATCGACAAATCAACTAATTGGCTTTTTTGTAAATACGATTGTTTTGAGGCAAGACTTAAAGGGTAATCCGTCATTTATTGAGCTTCTTGACCGGGTTAAAATCAATACTATCAATGATTTCAAACATCAAGATACTCCTCTTGACAAAATCATAGAGGCATTAAATTTGAAAAGAGATGAATCGCGATCGCCTCTGTTTCAAGTCCTGCTGGTGCTGCAAAATGATTGGATTGGGAATTTCGAACTTCCTGGAATGCAGGTTGATATGCAACCTATTAAAAATCAGACCACGCAATTTGATTTAACTATAGAATTGAATAAAAGTGATAAAGATAAAGGAGCAATCAACGGAGATGTGGAATATGCAGTAGATCTTTTCGACAGAAGATTTATTGAAAACATGATTCAACACTTTTTAACAATATTAAGCGGTGTCTTGAGAGATCCGTTATCAAAAATTGATCAAATAGACTATCTCAACTCCGAAGAATCTCATCAGCTTATGGTGAAGTTTAACAATACCAAAGCAGTTTATCCCAAAGATAAATGTATTCATCAACTAGTTAGTGAACAAGCAAAAGAGACACCAGATAAAGTGGCTGTAGTCTGTGAAGATAGTCAATTGACTTACCGACAGCTGGATGAAAAAAGTACGAAATTAGCAATATATCTCCAAGCGTTAGGAATAGGCCCAGAAGTTCTTGTTGGGATGTGCTTAGAGCGATCTGTAGAGATGATTACTGCAATTCTAGGCATTCTGAAGGCCGGCGGTGCTTACGTTCCTCTTGATCCAGAGTATCCTGATGATCGTCTTGAATATATCTTGCACGACAGTGATGTAAAGATATTATTAACACAAAATAAATTAAAAGACCGGGTGAGAAGCTTTAAGAAAGAGAATTTAGAAACGATATTTTTAGACAATGATTTTGAGGGAATAGAATCAATTAATAATGGAGAAATTTTAAAAGTTAATGTAAGACCGACCAATTTAGCTTATGTAATTTATACTTCAGGTTCTACAGGTAAGCCAAAGGGGGTAATGTTAGAGCATCAGAGTTTCATTAACATGTCGTTAGATCAGATTAAGTCGTTTAATATTCTGAACATAGATAACGTATTGCAATTTGCATCCCAAAGCTTCGATGCCTCTATCTATGAAATATTCATGGCTCTGTTTTCTGGAGGGACTCTGGTGATCCTTTCAAATATGAGACGTTCTGATAAAACTTTGTTTAAAGAATATATCAAACTCAACAAAATAACAGTGGCAACTTTGCCTCCATCATTCTTAAGGTCACAAGATAGAGATGCTCTATCAGATTTAAGAACAATAATTACTGCAGGAGAGCCTGCAAATCTGGACGATGCCTTATATTATTATTCTCAAAAGCAAACTTATATCAATGCCTATGGACCTACTGAAACATCCGTTTGCTGTGCAGTTTATCGAATTAATGGTTCTGAAAAATCATATAAAACCATACCAATTGGCACTCCAATCTCCAATACACAAATCTACATTCTAGATCAACATAGAAATTTAGTTGCCATTGGACTTCCAGGAGAGCTACACATTGCAGGAGATGGGATTGCACGTGGTTATCTCAACCAACCAGAACTAACAAAAGAAAAGTTTATTCCAAATCCTTTTATGACTGAAAAGGAAGCCAAAGAGGGGGTTAATCAAAGGCTCTACAGGACAGGAGACTTAGCCCGATGGCGATCAGATGGGAATATCGAATATCTTGGCAGGATAGATACACAGGTAAAGATTAGAGGATTTAGAATTGAATTAGGAGAAATTGAAAGCTGCCTTAGTCAACATCCTGCTATCAAAGAAGCTGTTGTCGTTGCACAAGGCGAAGCGGAAAACAAACAACTCATTGCCTATTACATCAAAGATGGACAAAAAGCAGATATAGAGGACCTGAGAGGTTATCTCAAGCAGCATTTACCAAATTACATGATTCCGATTGCATTCATTGAATTAGATAAAATTCCCTTAACTCCTAATAGGAAGGTAGATAGAAAAACATTAGAGCAAAAAGATATCTCTTTAACCTGCATCAAAGAATACGTTGCTCCCAGAAACGAAACAGAGGAGATTCTTGTAAGAATATTTTCTGAAACTTTGAATATTAAAGGCTACAAGTTAGGAATTAATGATGACTTTTTCGAACTAGGGGGGCATTCCCTATTAGCTACACAAGTGATTTCTAGAATAAGAAATGAATTTAAAATCTCTTTAGCTTTAAGAGTTCTGTTTGAAAATCCTTCTGTAGCAGGAATATCTCGAGCATTAACAACAAGTAAGGCAGATAATCTTCTAGAATTAAAACCAGTCCTAACAAGATCAGAAGTTATACCTTTATCTTTTTCTCAAGAAAGACTTTTTATATTAGATCAATTGGAATCTAATGCAAGATATAATATACCATTAGCTTTTAGAATCATTGGAGAATTAGATAAAGAAATATTGAAAAAGACCTTTCGAGAGATGGCATCGAGGCATGAAATTTTTAGAACTAGTTTTCACATCAACCAAGAACAGGGGGGAGTTACTTATCAAATTATTTCAGATATGATTGAACTCGATTATGAAGAAACCAAAACATTACTTACAATTACAAAGATTCAGGAATTTTTAGAAAATGATTCGCATCACTCTTTTGATTTAAGTAAAGGTGGACTTTTACGGATTAAATTAATGACCATTGGTATTGATGATCATGTCCTCTATTTAAACATGCATCATATTATATCAGATGCCTGGTCAATGGGAATATTCTTACAAGAAATAAGTAAAATATATAATCGCTTATTAGAGCTAAAGCAGAGTAAAAATTTAAACAGCACAATGGAATTGCTACCGCCATTACCTTTGCAATATGCCGATTATGCGATATGGCAAAGGCAGGTATTAAACGGAGACGTATTAAATAAACATCTCTCCTACTGGCAAAATCATCTTGAGGGCTATAGCAATACTCTCAATCTTCCAACTGACTATCCGAGACCAAGTGTACAAAGTGGTAAGGGAGATCATGTCTCTGTTACAGTCTCACGAGAACTTGCTGATAAATTAAAAAAATTCAGCAAATTTCAAGGTTGTACAATGTATATGCTCTTTTTGGCTGGCTTATACATTTTGTTAAGACGTTATAGTAACAAAAATGATATTTGCATAGGAACACCGATAGCCAACAGACAAAGAAAAGAAACAGAAATGTTGATAGGTTTTTTCATCAATATTTTGGCACTGCGAATTAATCCAAAGAATGGACAAGAGAATTGTGAAAATAAGCTAAGTGTAAAAGAATTATTAAATTTAGTAAAAGAGGTGACTCTACAAGGTTATACACATCAAGACGCTCCCTTTGAGCAGGTCGTAGAAAGAATAAATCCGAATAGGGATTTGAGCAGGTCTTCAATTTTCCAGATCATGCTGACCTATCAAAATACTTCCGACTTTTTTGATCAGATAGATCTTAAATCAACAAAGATCAAGCTTATAGACGTCTCCTATGACATTTCAAAATTTGATCTTGATTTTACTATAACCGAGTTAAAAGAATTTGAAACTCTAAGCATCACAGCTACTTATAGCACCGATATTTATAAAAAAGAAACCATAGCTCTGTTGTTAAATCATTACCTCAGAATATTAGAAGAGGTGGTATCAAATCAAGAGCAAGAAATTGATCAAATCAATTATTTATCTCCACAAGAACAACAAACGCTCCTCATCACTTTCAATGATACTAAGTCACCATATCCAAAGGATAAATGCATTCATCAATTGTTCAGTGAACAAGCAAAAAAAACACCTAAAAAAGTGGCTCTCGAATTTGCAAAACAACAACTGACTTATCAAGAATTGGATGAAAAAAGCACCCAATTGGCAATTTACCTTCAATCTTTGGGAGTTGGTCCAGATGTCTTAGTGGGGATTTGTGTTGAACGCTCTCTAGATATGATCGTTGGACTTCTGGGTATATTGAAAGCAGGAGGAGCCTATGTTCCAATTGACCCAGAGTATCCAGAAGAGCGTTTTAAGTACATGCTAGATGATAGTAGAATAAATATTTTACTGACACAACAGAGATTTAAAAAGCATATCAATGAATTAAAGAAGCAAGATTTAAAGTTTTTGTTTTTAGATCAAAATTGGGGAGAAATAGCAAATTTCAACAACACGAGCAACGATTTAAAAAATGATGATGTAAAATCTAATAATCTTGCTTATGTGATCTATACTTCCGGGTCTACAGGAATGCCCAAAGGGGTAATGATTGAGCATCATAGCATTGCACGTCTGGTTTTGAGTACTAATTACATTACCATCACCCCAGACGATGTGATGCTTCAAAACTCTACTTTGTCATTCGATGCAGCTACCTTTGAAATCTGGGGAAGCTTGCTAAATGGAGCACGTTTAGTTATAGCTCCCACCGGCCCCTTAGCGATTGAAGAACTTGGAGGTTTGTTAAATCACAACAATATTTCCATTCTTTGGTTAACGGCAGCGCATTTCAAATCGGCGATGCTTGAAGATGTTAGTATATTCAAAAATATCAGGGTTCTACTTGCAGGAGGCGATGTATTGCCAGTTGTCGAGGTGAATAAGTTTTTGAAAGAAAACCCATCGTCTACATTGATCAATGGTTATGGTCCAACTGAAAATACGACCTTTACTTGTTGTTGCATTTTAGAGTCAAAGGTTTATGATACCTCGATTCCTATAGGCAAGCCTATATCCAATAGTACTATTTTTGTTTTGGATAAGTCTCTCCACTTATGTCCTATTGGCGTTGAAGGTGAGCTATTTATTACAGGTGATGGTCTCGCCCGAGGTTATCTGAATAATCAAGAACTCACAAAAGAAAAATTCATTCCCAATCCTTATGCAAGCAAAGATGATGCTAAAAAAGAAATAAATCAAAGACTTTATAAGACAGGAGACTTGGCCAGATGGCTGCCTGATGGGAATATAGAATATCTTGGTAGAATTGATACTCAAGTTAAAATCAGAGGATTTAGAATTGAATTAGGAGAAATTGAAAACTATCTAAATCAACATCCTCATATTAAAGATACTGTTGTCATCGCTCAAGGCGAAGTCGCTAACAAACAACTCGTTGTCTACTACGTGAAAGGTGAACAAAAAGTAGATATTGAAGAGCTGAAAAGTTATCTCAAACAGTACTTGCCAGTCTACATGATCCCATCGGCGTTCATTGCAATAGACAAAATTCCACTTACACCTAATGGCAAGGTAGATAGAAAATATTTAGAACAAAAGAATGTAATTCTTGGCAGCACCAAAGAATATATCGCTCCAAGAAACAAAATAGAGAAGGCTTTAATTAATATATTCTCCAAGGTCTTAAATCTTAATGAAGATTTTAAAATAGGAATCAAAGATAATTTCTTTGATCTAGGTGGACATTCGTTATTAGGAACACAAGTGTGTTCCAGAATAAGAAGTGAGTTTAAAGTGTCTATACCGTTACGTGTTTTGTTTGAAGATCCGACTGTTGCTGGAATATCTCAGGTATTAATAACGTCCCAAGAGAGCAGTCAACCAGAACTAACTGCAGAGATAAAAAGACCTGAAGAAATTTCTCTTTCGTTTAGCCAAGAAAGATTGTGGTTTTTAGATCAGCTGGAAACCAATGCGAGATATAATATACCAGGGGCTCTCAGAATAAAAGGACAATTAGATAAAGAAATTCTTCAGCAATCTTTTAGAGAATTGGTAGCAAGACATGAAAGCTTTAGAACTAGTTTTCACCTGAACGAAGAAAAAGGATCCCCCTATCAAGTAATCTCAAAAGAGATAAGATTAAATTTTGAAGAAATAATGGATAGGCTTTCTTTAGATAAAATTAGCGATTTACTCAATGTTGATGTACATCAACGTTTTGATCTCAATAAAGGATACCTTTTAAGAGTAAAGCTTTTCCAAATCGATATTAATGAGCACATCCTGTATGTAAATATGCACCACATCATCTCCGATGGATGGTCGATGGGGATATTTTTACAGGAACTAAGCAAAATTAATGAAGTTTTATCAGTTAATAAAAATGCTGATATCAACCATTTTCTACCTCCATTACCTGTCATGTATGCTGATTACGCCCTATGGCAAAGACGCGTACTAACTGGAGATGTTTTAAACAAACATCTCTCTTACTGGGAACATAACCTTAAAGGATATAGCAATGTTTTAGAACTACCAACAGACTATCCACGGCCATCTGTGCAAAGTGGACAAGGGAATACTCTGTATTTTACACTTTCCCCCGAACTTACCCGAAAGCTAAAGAAATTCAGCAAGTCTCAAGGCTATACAATGTTTATGCTTTTTCTTGCCAGTCTTTATATTTTAGTTAGACGTTATTGCAACCAAAACGATATTTGCATTGGAAGCCCTATAGCTAACAGACAAATGAAAGAAATTGAAGGCGTTATAGGTTTTTTTGTTAACACCTTGGCATTAAGAATCAATCCAGAGAACAGTGAAAATACGCTTAATGTAATTGAATTACTGGACTTTGTAAAAGAAAAAACTTTGCAGGGACATGAGCACCAAGATGCTCCATTCGAACAAATCGTAGAAAGAATAAATCCAGAAAGAGACTTGAGTAGATCGTCTATCTTCCAAATTATGCTTGCTTATCAAAATACACCAAATGATATGGGAAAGATAGATTTGCAAGATGCCGAAGTCAAGCCTATAAAAATTAATTATGACGTCGCTAAATTTGATTTTGATCTTAGTGTATTTGAATCAAACGATGGATCTGAAATAATAGACATTATAGCTATGTACAGTACTGATCTTTATAAAAAAGAAACGATAGAGAGATTGTATAACCATTATATCAAAATTTTAGAAGAAGTAGTTACAGATCAGGAACGGCCGATCGATCAAATCCCTTTTCTGAGTAAAGATGAAGAAGAGCAACTTCTCATATCTTCCAACAACTTTAAGGATAGTTATCTAAACAAAGATGTCTCACTAACCAAAAAATACACCGCGCCAAGAAATAAAACAGAAGAAGCTTTAGTAAAAATATTTTCTGAAATTTTAAATCTTGAAGAAGATTGCAAAATAGGAATTGAAGATAACTTCTTCCATTTAGGAGGGCATTCATTATTAGCTATTCAAGTCATTTCAAGGATAAGAAATGAATTCAAAATATCTTTAGACTTAAAAGTCATCTTTGAAGATTCAACCATAGCTGGAATATCGCAGGCTTTACTAACTTCCAGCCTAGATAATCTTCCCGAATTACTGGCAGCAAAACGACCTGAGGTTATACCGCTATCCTTCTCACAAGAAAGATTGTTCTTGTTAGATAGACTAGAAACAAATGCCAGGTATAACATGCCAGGAGCGTTTATAATCAAAGGAGCGTTAGATCAGGATGCCCTAAAACAGTCTTTCAAAGAAATAATTATAAGACACGAAAGCTTCAGAACCTGTTTTCAAATGAGGCAAAAAGAGGGAAAAACTCATCAGATCATATCGGATAAGATTGAGTTAGATTACGAAAAAATAAAAAAAATCCTTACAATGGAGGGGATTCAAAAACTTATTAGTGATGACGCTCATCGACCTTTCAATCTGAGCAAAGGTAATCTCTTAAGGGTGAAAGTATATCCAATCGACGATAAAAATCATGTATTATACATAAACATGCATCATATTGTATCAGATGGCTGGTCAATTGGAATTTTTTTACAAGAATTAAGCAAAAACTATAACTTTTTATTAAATAATAAAAAAGATAAGAAAAATATCAATGCATTAAGTTTGTTTTCTCCATTGTCTGTGCAATATGCTGATTATGCATTATGGCAAAGAGAAGTATTAACTCAAGAAGTGTTAAATCAACATTTATCCTACTGGCAGGAGCATCTTGAAGGATACTGCAATATCATTGATTTGCCGATAGACCATCCACGACCACTCATACAAAGTGGTCAGGGAGAAACTATATATGTAGCTGTCTCCCCTGAACTCACTCGGAAGCTGAAAAATTATAGCAAATCACAAGGCTATACTATGTATATGCTCCTTTTAGCGAGCCTATACATTTTGGTAAGACGTTATAGCAATCAGAGCGATATTTGTATAGGAAGCCCTGTAGCAAACCGACAAAGAAAAGAAGTTGAAGATCTCATAGGTTTTTTTGTTAACACTTTACCTTTACGGATCAATCCCAAAGAGGAGAATAGCGATGGTGAACTTAATGTAAAGGAATTACTACACTTGGTGAAAGAAATTACTTTGCAAGGATATGAACATCAGGATGCTCCGTTTGAACAGATTGTTGAGAGAATCAATCCGAAGAGAGATTTAAGTAGGTCGCCCATCTTTCAGATCATGCTTGCATATCAAAATACTCCAAATGACATGAATAAGATAGATTTGCAATATACAGAAGTCAAGCCTATAAAAATTAATTATGACATTGCTAAATTTGATTTTGATCTTAGCATCTCTGATTTAAGCGATGAATCTGAAATTTTAAATATTACGGCAATTTATAGCACAGATCTCTATGAAAAAGAAACCATGGAGAGATTGTTGAATCATTATATCAAAATCCTCAATGAAATTGTATTAAATGATACACAAACAATAGATAACATTGCTTTTCTTAGTAAAGATGAAGAGGAAAAACTTCTTACCGTTTTCAATCAAGCTAAATTAGAGAAAGAAGATGCTTCTCTCAACACCCCAAAACAATATACTGCGCCAAGAAATAAAGTAGAAGAAATCTTGGCTGCAATGTTTTCTGAAATTTTAAAGCTTGATGAAGCCTACAAGGTAGGGATTGAAGATGATTTTTTCGAGCTAGGAGGACACTCTTTGCTTGCGCTCCAACTGCTAAGCAAAATCAAATTCAATCTTAAACAAGACATTGATTTGCCTTATTTATTTCAATATCCGAACATCAAAAAAATTGCTGAAATATTGATAACTGATAATCATCTGATAATTGAACAACTTGATCAAACTTATCAGAATAAAAGTTTGGAACCTATTATTTTTAGTAAAAACAAAGATTTTCCAGAGTTAATATATCTAAATAACGTTAATAAAGGAAATCCTGTTTTTTGGATGCATGGAGGCCTTGGGGGTGTTTATCTCTATACTGGAATTGCAGAAAAGAGTTCACGTCCTTTTTGTGGTATTCAAGCAAAGGGGTATAAATCTCAAAGCACCCCTCTCTATGGAATTCGAGCTATGGCATCTTATTATGTTGAGATTATTCGCTCTATTCAATCAAAAGGACCCTATGATCTAGGCGGATATTCACTTGGAGGAGAGTTAGCTTATGAGATAGCCAGCCAATTGCAAAAAATGGGAGAACAGGTGTCCACTATTGTGATGATTGATTCTTTCTTTAGAACAAAGAAATCTAGAATAAAAGAAAGGTTTAAATCTTTGCTTCTACAAAATGCAAATGTAAGCTTGCTGCCTATCATGAAGCCGCAACCAGATGAAATTAAGCCTATTCATAGAAATGAGTTAGACCCACTACTTGATGATGATGCCTACATGGCCCAATTGATAGAACTGCTTAAGAAACGTGGGATTGAAAAAGATCCTTTAGCATTAAAGAAAACAGCACTCATTACTGAACGCTATTACTCCGCTCCTCATTCAATCCGCCCCTTGCCTAAACCAGAGGAAGTTCAATGTCATTATTTCCGAAATAAAAGTGGAGTATTTTTAGGGGAACTGGCACCCTACTTGGCTAGCACAGAAGAAGAAAATAATGGTGGATTAGACCATACTGAATATTGGAAAGGATGGCAGACGTATCTGCCAAATTTTAACCAAATTGATATCGATGCCTCTAATCACCTGGTAATGCTGACAGAACCTCATTCTGCCAAAATTATTATTGAAACTTGCAGAGAAATTTATTCTAAAGACCCTGTACCAATGGATCAGTCGTCAAGTCAAAAAGCTAAAAAGAATCAAAAATCGGTAACCAAAAAAGAAGGCCAGATTAAATGAAAACTATTATGTTTCCGGGGCAAGGGGCCCAGTATAAAGGAATGGGAAGATCCCTTTTCCCTAAATATCGTCAATTAGTCAAGGAAGCTTCTACCGTTCTTGGCTACTGTATTGAAGAGCTTTGCATCAACGACCCAGAAAATAAGTTAGATCAAACTCAATTCACACAACCAGCGATTTATGTAGTCAATGCTATGGCTTATGAAGACCACATTAAAACGACTCAAAAACCAGCTTCTTTTTTTGTTGGACACAGTTTAGGGGAATACAATAGCTTATTAGCAGCCCAATCCTTTGACTTTGAAACGGGTCTAAAATTGGTTCAGGAACAAGGAAAAATTATGTCTAAAGTCCGTGGAGGTGGGATGCTAGCCGTTATGGGTACCCGTATAGATACAATAAAATCTTTGTTAGAGAAACATCATATTACTGAAATTGACATAGCAAGTTATAACACTCCCACTCAAATTATTCTTTCAGGCCTCAAAGAAAATATCCAAAGCGTAGAGAGGCTTTTCTCTGCCCAAAAAATTCAATGCATCTCATTAAATGTAAGTGCACCATTTCATTCGAGATACATGAGAGAAGCTGAGGCAGAATTCGAACAATTTTTAAAGAAATTTAACTTTACACCTCCCAAAATCCCGGTGATTGCAAATGTGACTGCTCGCCCCTATAAAGATACAGATGTGCCTGAGCTGTTGGCGAGACAGATTTCTTGTTCGATACAATGGACCGATAGTATTCGTTACTTGATGTCACAAGAAAATATGACGTTTGTCGGCATGGGGGAGTACCCAATTTTAAACCGAATGCTCAAAGAAATTCAAGAAGCAAAATGAAGATAACCAAAGCTTAAGTACAGGATTTTCTAAACCTTGAGAGGATCGTTGCAAATGATAAAGTTTACTCATACTGATGCTATATTTCCAATTCCTCACGATAAGAATCTATCGCAATTAATTGAGGAACAATGTATTGCTCACCCTGATTGGACAGCTCTGATCACCAATGGCAAAGCTGGTTCAGAGTCGCTTACCTATCAAGAACTTAATGACAAAGCAAAAGGAGTAGCAAATTATATTATTGAAAAACAAAGCATAAATTTTAACAAATTTATCGGCGTTCTAATGGAACGATCCCTAGATTTATTACCTGTTTTATTGGGTATATTAAAATCTGGTGCAACATATGTGCCTATTGATCCTCGTTGCCCAAAGAATAGAATTGGAGCGATTATTCGAGATGCTGAAATAAGCTTGGTAATTACTACGACAAAATTTGTTCCAATTTTAACCGATCTCCAATGGCTTTGCCCTAAGTTTAATAGTTATTTGTGCGTAGATTTGCAAGAAGATTCATATTCTGAAATTGAGAGCGCTATCCTGGAAAATAAAATTTTATGGGAATATTTTGGCGAAAAATCCGATGATACAGCCTCTGCAAGTGGATTTCTAAGTAGTTATACAGGTGAGGCGTTTTCTGATTTAGAAATTCATGAAATTTCAAGCAACGTATATCACAAATTAAAAACCTTTCTCTCAAAAGATATTAATGTTCTTGAGATTGGATGTGCTAATGGAATCACTATGTTTGAAATTGCTCCTCACGTTTCAAAATATCTTGGCACCGATTTATCTGAAATTATAATAAAAAAAAATAAAAAAAGATGCTTAGAAGAAAAACATTTTAATATTGATTTAGAATGCTTACCTGCACATAAAATTGATCAGATTCAAGAATCAAATTTTGGTGTGATTATTATTAATAGTGTCGTTCAATATTTTCCAAACTACTCCTATTTAAAAGACGTACTGCAAAAAGCACTTAAAAAAATTGCTCAATCTGGAATTTTGTTTGTCTGTGATATCATGGATTTAGACTTAAAAAATGAATTGATCAATTCGTTGTTGGAATTTAAGCAAAATAATCCGTCGTATAAAACAAAGATACAATTTGATACAGAACTGTTCGTTTCCAAGGAGTTTTTCGAGGATTTTTGTGCTGATTTCCCCGAGGTTTGCGAGGTTTCATTCTCAAAAAAACTCCATACAGTCAAAAACGAACTAACACAATATCGATACGATGTGATGATCAAGGTTAATAGATTAGAGTCCAGGCCCTCTAAATTTAAAAAATGTAAATTCAATGATGGTTTAGAAGTCCTACAATCTTATTCTTCTCAAAAATCAATATCAATTTCATCTCAAATTAGTCCCCAAGATATTGCCTACATGATTTATACCTCAGGCTCTTCAGGAGCCCCAAAAGGGGTAATGGTTTCGCACCAGAATGTAATCAATTTTGCATGGGGAATGAAGCAAACAATTAACTTTTCAGATCACAAACGAATTCTTTCCGCAACCACAGTTTCCTTTGATATTTTTGTTTTAGAATCCTGGGTGCCATTACTGTTTGGAATGACCATTCTTTTAGCAAACGAAACAGAACAAGAAGACCCTAGTGCTTTAGCCAATCTTATTATTAAGCACAAAGTGTCAATATTACAGCTCACCCCCTCTCGACTTAAATTATTAGCAAGTGATGAATCGAATCTTAAAAAATTATCTCTACTTACAGAGTTAATTGTTGGTGGAGAAGCCTTTCCCGTGGAGCTTTTCTCGGCATTAAAATCTCAACTAAGCGCGAAAATCTATAACATTTATGGGCCTACAGAGACCACTGTCTGGTCTTCTTTGCGAGAAGTGATAGATGAGGCCCATGCAAATATTGGATATCCTATAGCAAATACTCGTCTGTACATAGTCGATCATAACAACAATAATCAGCCAATAAATGTTCCTGGGGTACCTGGGGAGTTATGGATTGGAGGGGAAGGTGTTGCTGCAGGCTATTGGAATAAAGCAGATCTAAACAAAGATAAGTTTATCCAAGACCCATATTTTCCGAAATCGCGTCTATACAAAACTGGAGATTTGGCTAAATGGCGTGAAGACAATTCTATTGATCTTATAGGTAGAATAGATGATCAGGTTAAGATTCTTGGATACCGAATTGAACTTAAAGAAATAGAGTTATCTCTACAACAATATCCAGCTATCAAGCAAGCTGTTGTGGTTGATATAAAGGAAAATGACCGCCATTTTTTGGTGGCTTATTATGTTCTTAAATCTGACATCTTAGAAAATGAGATTCCTACAGATCAATTGAGAGGGTTTTTAGCAAGATCTCTTCCAGAATACATAATTCCCTCATTTTTTGTTGCACTTGATAAAATTCCACTTACCTATAGCGGTAAGGTGGATAAAAAATCACTTCCTAAGTATTCAAGCTTTACCAAAGCTAGAGACAATGAAAGTTCATTGTCTGAGAATAATGTTGAGAAAATAATAAGGGTCGTTTGGGAAAATAGTATTGGAATAAATAACATAGGCATTCATGATGATTTTTTTGCTTCAGGAGGGAATTCTTTTTTGTTTATTAGGGTTCATCAACAACTCCAAGAAATTTTGAAAAAAGAAATTCCGCTTGCTTATATGTTTGAATACCCAACGATTAATTCCTTAGCTATTCAATTGCAGAACTTGGATCTGGTCAATAGTGAACTTGCATCAATTCTAGTTCCAAGCTAAATTAGAGGTTCAGTACTTTAGCTATATCTATTACTAAAATAATAGCATATTGCTTCAGATCTTCAGGCATTTAAGAAAATCTGGGGCACATCGTTTGAAAAAAAGCCTGAAAAATATGCCGTTGTTGGCAGCGATTAATGGATGCAAATTTTTTTATCCTTAATCTAAAAAATATGACAAAACGCTCCCTTATTCTAAAAAATATGACATTATGAGGTGAGTCACTCAAAACGACTGATGTCTTATTCTTTTTGAAAAAAATGTGTAATTCAAAATTGGCCTTTCCAACAAAGCGAAAGAGGGCGTTCGCACTCCAAACGCTTCAAGTAGCTTTGAGAATTAAGATTTCTTAAATTTACGCGAAGCGTTTAGTAGGTAAGGGGCAGGCTTTCGCCAGCCCCTCCCTGTTATCGCAATAGGGTTAATTCCCTATATTTACCGGCATGCATTTTTCTTGCACCGGGCGGTGCCCTTAATGATTGCCC
>JACDES010000109.1 GCA_013816265.1 Parachlamydiaceae bacterium
CACAAGGAACTTTCCTTAATATTAATAGAACCGTAAAGAAATAAGCAATTCTCATTTTTTTTCTTATTTTGACAGCATTGGTTCAAAGCCCAGAGTGACCAGAGGGAACTCTGGGTAAATAAAAAAAGTATAGAGCCCGTATCAGGGCGATTCAAATACGCGATACTCACCTTAATCACTCATAAATGAGATACAATCTTTTATAGCTTACCCGACGTATTTCCAAAAGTAATTTCACCATTAACAAAAGGACCTTCTTTTGTCTTATGAGCCTTCTCTATGTGCAAATGGAGATTTGCTGGATGATGAAATTCATATTCTTTCTGCGAAGAATGGAATTTATTGAGCGAAAAACTATGTTTTTTCTTATTTTTATCGGTAAGGGAATAACTTCTAAAGGCACCCAAACAATTAATTAATATAAAGATAAAAAAATTGCAGACACGAATAGGCAGATTACCTAACAAACTAAAGTAGGCATCTAACGGTAAAAAATTAAATCTGGCACGATAAATAGGTAATTTATAATAATTTGGAGTATTTGGTACCACATTTTCAATAGTTGTCTGAATAGGATGACTACAATTTTGTCCGCCTAATTGAAAGATATCTTCATCTTCCATAATATGATACATGCTATTAAGAATTTCACGAGCAGCCTTATGGGTTGTAAATAGGGGTAAAGCTGCCTTTTGTCGTTGTGAGTAACTTCCATTCTGATCCATCAAACACAATACTCTTTTGACAGTATTGCATATTAGACTTAATCCATCTAATCCTCCTTGTTGAAAGCGTGTCATAAACACTCCCATATCAAGGACTTTCCATTTTCTATCGCCCATATGGATATAAGTTTGCAGAAAACCATGGGTTCCAATGATATATAAATCGCGTTGTTCACGAGTTGCAACAACTTTAAAAAATATTTCTTTGTCTTTAATAGAGTCAGAGTATCTTTTTTCAAGTTCATCTTGATTGACAATCTCACCTGGAGGAACATAATCAGTCCAATTCACAAGAGTCATTGGAGGCAAGACAAACCTTTGTCTTTCTGCATCCCACTTTCCATGAACCGGATGGCGATTTATTAACCCAAAAGCGCAAAGATTAACTTTGACTTCTCTTTCATTTTTCTTTGATAGCTCCGTCAATATTTCTTTAATGGTCAATCTGTAATTTCCATTACGAAAAGTCACGAGGTGAGTAGGTTTTAATATATTGACCCTTTCTTGTTTTTGTTTATCAAAAGTACTAAAATCATCGCTGTGATAGACAGGTAAGGTCAAAATGCGTTTTGAAATATTTGCTGTTTTGGTACTCGCAATCTGAAAAGCGAGCGACTCTTCTTCACCAGGGCGTCGTATACGGCCGATTATACCAGTTAAAAGTGCTTTCTTAATTTGTTTTTGAGTATCCGGACACATGATAAAGACAGAAACAGGATTGTAATCACGAATGATCGTTTTATAGAAAAAATCTTCATAGGCACTATTCTTCAGTAATATTTGAACCCATTCAGGATAGCAAGCCGCTTCCTCGAGTTGTTCAATTTCAAGTCGATTGAGTTCCTTATCTACATTTAAAGGCTGCCCAAGTTTCTTTTGCAATATCCGAACTTTTAATTTCTCAAATATCAATTGATCCGGAGCCTCGAGTTTATCAACCCCCCCTTCTCTTGCTCCAAGACTATATTTTAAGCCAATCATATGACATTCTAAAGCATGAAACTCTTCTTTTAACTCCGGAGAAAGATTCTTTATCCCACCAACCATTTGTCGGATCTGCTCAGCTACCTTCAAATAGATCGTAAATCGTTCATAATATTTTTGTGCTTTTAATTGATAGTGCCAATTATTAATTGATGGATCAAAGATTTTGATCCCTTTTTGTTCTAAATCAACAAAAGCTTGATTAACAACATGCGTCATCTTGAGAATTCGAGGTTGATTGTTCCCTAAAATAGGTCGAATGTTTCTAGCCCAGAAACTCTCTTTTAAATCAGTTAATCGATTTATTGAATCCCAATTCGTTTGCTTTTGCTCTAATTGATAAGATAATTGTTGTAATTGATCTACTGAAAGCGACATCCCATACCTCTGAAAAATAAATAAATTTATAAGGAAAAGTCTATCACTTCCTCGAAAGGATTGCAACTACTCCTATACTGCAATCGACATCAAACTGCGATTTGGAGTATACTATTTTGTTCTTGCTACTTGCATATTTTTTCTATCCCTATTAAAATTAATCCATTCATTATAAAAATATCAGGAATATTCATGGCCAACTTAAACAAAGAGACAATCAAGCAACTAACAAGTCTTTGCCGAATCGATTGCACCGAAGCAGAACAAGAATCAATTTTAAAAGATCTTGAAAAAATTCTTGATTACTTCAAAAAGTTAGAAGAAATCGATACGACAAATGTTCCTCCTTGCAATCATGTACTCGAAGGAATAGGTAATGTAAACCGAGAAGATGTCGTTGGTGAGGTATTGAATAAAGAAGTCTTTTTGGCCAATGCCCCCTCCCATATCGGTGGATTGATCCGCGTCCCTCCTGTTATGAAACAAGGCTAACCTTCCAAATGAGGATTCATGTATAAATTATCAGCTATTGAAATTCGAGACCAATTTATTCAAGGGAAGCGTTCCGCTACTTCGATTGTTCAATATTTTCTTGATCGCATCGCAAAATATGATGGTCAAATCGGAGCTTTTTTAAGCGTCTTCAACGAAAAAGCGCTCCAAAAAGCAAAAGAGTTAGATCAAAAAAGAGCAGATAAAAAGCCTCTTGGAAAACTTGCAGGCATCCCCATTGCCATTAAAGATAATATCTTAGTCAAAGGTGAATTTGCTACCTGCGCATCAAAATTCTTAACAAATTATCGCGCTCCATATGATGCTACAGTAATAAAATTGCTTGAAGCTGAAGATGCCATCATTATCGGCAAGACCAATATGGATGAGTTTGCAATGGGTTCTTCAACAGAAAATTCTGGCCTTCAAAAAACCCGAAATCCCTGGAATTTAAAATGTACACCTGGTGGATCATCAGGAGGTTCCGCAGCTGCTGTTGCTGCACGCCTTTGCCCCTTAGCTTTAGGGAGTGATACGGGAGGCTCTGTAAGATTACCGGCATCATTCTGTGGTATAACTGGCTTTAAACCCACTTATGGAAGAGTTTCTCGTTATGGTCTTGTGGCATATGGATCATCTCTCGATCAGATCGGACCATTGGCAACAAATACTTCAGATGCGGCGCTTATCATGGAAGTGATTGGAAAACACTGCGAAAAAGATTCTACAAGCTACGATGAAAAATCTGAAGAATATATAAAAGCATTTAACGGAAGCCTTAAAGGGATGAAAATCGGAGTACCTTGGCAATTTCTAGATAAACTTGCAGAAGAACCAAGAGCCGCTTTCCAGAAATCAGTAGAAAAAATCAAAGAAATGGGAGCTGAAATTATTGATGTTGATCTCAGCATTCTTAATTATTCTATCGCCGTCTATTACATCTTAGCAACCGCAGAAGCATCTACAAATTTAGCCCGTTTTGACGGTATCCGTTATGGACAGCGCTCGCCCAAAGCTAAAACCTTGGATGAAGTTTATGATCTTTCTAAAGAAGAGGGATTTGGCGCCGAAGTAAAAAAACGTATTATGCTTGGGACATATGTCTTGTCAGCTGGTTATCAAGATGCTTATTATAAAAAAGCCCAAAAAATACGTACTCTGATTATAAAAGCATATAAAGATGCATTTGCTAAATGCGATTTGATTGCAACTCCTGTATCCCCCTTCGCAGCCTTTGAGATCGGTTCCATCAAGGATCCTATCCAAATGTATTTGGAAGATATATATACAATCGGAATCAATTTAGCAGGGGTTCCTGCGGTTAGCATACCAAATGGATTTACAAAAGATGGAAAACCAATGGGACTGCAATTGATTGGACCACACAAACAAGACCGAAGAGTTCTTGTAGCTGCTAATGCTTTAGAAAAAGAATTTCCTTACCATGCAGAAGTACCTGAACTTGTAAAAGAGGAAAAAGTATAATATGAGCCATACACACGACGCAAGTTCACAATGGGAAGCAGTGATCGGTCTCGAAATTCACGTCGAACTCAATACAAAATCGAAACTTTTTAGCAGCGCCCCCAATCATTTTGGAGACGATCCCAATACCAATATCACTGAAGTCTGCACAGGACAGCCTGGTGCACTGCCTGTACTTAACAAAGAAGCTGTTCGCAAAGCCGTTCAATTTGGTTGTGCAATTGGAGCAAAAGTAGCAAAATTTAGTAAATTTGATCGTAAATCCTACTTTTATCCAGATAGTCCTCGTAACTTTCAAATTACTCAATATGATCAACCCATTGTAATTGGTGGTACCATCATAGCAGAAGTGAATGGAGAAGAAAAAACTTTTGCAGTTAATCGTGCGCATCTTGAAGATGACGCAGGTATGCTTAAACACTTTTCAAATTTCGCAGGGGTCGATTATAATCGTGCAGGATGCCCTTTAATTGAAATTGTATCCGAGCCTTGCATACATACTCCACAAGAAGCTGTGGCTTATGCGATGGCTGTTAAAGCAATATTACAGTATATTGATGCCTCAGACTGCAACATGGAAGAAGGATCTTTACGTATCGATACAAATATTTCAGTTCGACCTAAAGGCGAGAAATCTCTACGTAATAAGATTGAAATCAAAAACATGAATTCATTTACATTCATGGAAATGGCGATAAAGTCTGAAATTAAGAGACAAGTCCATGAGTATATGAGCAAGCCAAATGTTCCGATTGATGAAGTCATCGCACAATCAACATATCGATGGGATCCTGAAAAACAAGAAACTGTTCTAATGCGTAGAAAGGAAACTGCCGACGACTATCGCTATTTTCCAGAACCGGATCTTGTCCCGATCCTATTGACAGATGCATATATCGAAGAAATACGAAAAGGGTTGCCGGAACTTCCTCTTCAGCGTGAACGTCGATATATTAAACAACTTGGAATGGCTCCTGATAGTGCTTTTATTTTAACAAGCGATAAAATTTTAGCAGATTATTTTGAAGAAGGACTCAAAAGTTGTTCGAATGGGCGTAGTCTTTGCAATTGGATTATTTCTGAATTTGCTGGACGTCTAAAAGATACCGGTAAAGATATTATTTCTGTAGGCATACCAGCGGCTCATATTGGCTCATTGGTTAATATGATTGAACAAGGTGTCATCACAGGAAAAATCGCTAAAAGCGTTGCGGATGAAATGGTGAATCGACCGGGTGTTGATCCTAAAGATATTGTGAAAGCAAATCCCGATTTCCAACCTATGCAAGACAATACAGAAGTGGAGAGATTGGTGGATCAAGTGATTGCTGAAAATCAGCAGTCAGTAGTCGATTTTAAAGCAGGCCGTGATAAAGCTTTTGCCTTCTTGGTAGGTCAAGTGATGAAATTGACTAAAGGTAAAGCCTCTCCTCAGATTGTGAATGAGATGTTGAAAAAGAAAATCGAACAGTTTTGATTTAAATCTAGAATTCACTTCGTTAGCTCGGTAGAGCGTCTGTTCAAAGCCCGGAGTGACGTAAGGAACTCCGGGTAATTAGAAAATAAATAGAGCCCGTGTAGGGCGACTCAAATATGCGACGATATACTACCACTCTTAATAATCAGACACACAAGCCACTTGAAATACTTCTACGTAATAATCTCATATTTGAGTCGCTCTACCGAGCTCTAATTCTTTTTTTATTTTTCCCGGAGTTCCTTATGTCACTCCGGGCTTTGAACCAATGCTGTCAAAATAAGAGAAAATATTAAATTGTTCTATTTTTCTTTACCGTTACTGTTTAAAGCACTATTACAACATATATTTTAAGGAAGGTTCTCTTTGTTAGGCCTGAAGGGCCGGTATGAAATAGCCCAGGTCGTAGCGAAGCGGAGGCCTGGGTGTAAATAAAAAAATAATTGAGTCCTGAAAGGACGGCATAATCATGTATGTATCAATATGCCGTCCTTACAGGACTCAATGTATTGTTTGTACTGTCCCAGGCCTCCGCTTCGCTGCGACCTGGGCTATTTCATACCGGCCCTTCAGGCCTAACAAAGGGAGCTTTCTTTATAAAAATTGTGGGCTAATATCTAAAAGAAATAAGGCAATTCTCACATTTTTTTCTTATTTTGACAGCATTGGGCTTTGAACAGACGCTCTCCGAGCTAACGAAGTGAATTCTAGAATTAAGTCAATTTTTTCTTAGCCTCCTTGCGACCGCTTTCCTCAATGATGTCTACATACCAATGCGTGCAATCTAAAAGCGGTCGCAAGCGACACGCACTCCAAAGGGTTCGCCTTCATTAATTGACTCCAAGATATACCACGCGTGGTATAGCTTATCAAATCAGTTATCCCTTTTCAGCCTTAACATATTTAGAAGCTTTTAAGTTTTGTTGTATCGCAGCAAAGGCGACATCCACATCTTTTTTAAGAGCATTTCCAGCATATTTTAGGGCCACCCCATCTTGCTTAACAATTTTTAAGAAATATTCTTTATTATTTTTCAACTCTGGGGAAGCATAAAGCAGTGTTTGAATATTTACTTTAAAAGCCTCTAACATAAATTCAGGATCATTTCTAACAGTGATAGAAGCATATTGCAATACTTGATAATTTTTTTTAATTATTTGCATAACTAATTTTTTATCTTGTTTTAATGTATCGGGGAAATATTCGAAAGAGTAAGGATCATTATCAATGGCATCTAAATACATCCTTAGGGTTATTTTTGATCTAAAAAATCCCGGAACAAATTGCAATATTCGTCCACAGATTTTCACCGCTTTAGCGTAAAAATCAGGACATACTAACAGTTTAAGTGTCGGAGATATTTTTAATACGGATAGATCAATTTTAATAACTTTTAATAAGAAGTCATGATTTTCTAACAGTTTTGGAGACGCATGTTTCAATAATTGAGGGTTAATTTTAATAACTGATAAGAAAAAATCTTCATTTTCTTTCAAAGATTCTCCAATAAATTGGATAGATTCATTATTTATTTTCAGGGCAAAAAGCATTAATTCTTTATTGTTACGCAATTCGATTGAAGCAAATTCTAATTCTTTCCAATTCCTTCTGATTGCCAATCCAACAACTTCTTGATCTGCTCGATATTTAAGAGGCAATAAACTTAAAGAAATTTCACATTCCTTCATAAGAGCAATTAAAAAACTTCTATTATTGACAATATCCTGATGAACAAACTTGAAAGCGTTTTTATTTTGTTGTAAAGCGGCCTTGATACAATCCAAATCAGATTTTAATTGATCCGAAGCAAATTCTAAAGCTAATCCATTTTGCTTACATGCAACGATAACATTTTCTTTATTTTGCCCAATAGAAGGCGGTAATTCTTTTAATAAAAGCCCATCGATTTGTAAAATGAATTTTGGAAATTCTTTCTTAAAGTCTTCATGCATGAAAGGATAAATTTTTGGGTTTAACTTACAAAGAGATAATACAAATTTACAATTTTCTTTAAAGAATTTATAGGTCGCTATCGCTTCAGGTCTCTTTTCGATGACGCTACTCACAAATTCCAAGTCATACTTAACAGAATCATCTGCAAATAAAAAGGGATAAGGAAAATGTTCTGACAAAGAATCAATAAATGATTTAGAACTTTTACAACCTTTGGAAATCTTAATTCCAAGATTTTTAAAATTTTGAAGCATCACATCTAATGGCAATTTTTTTTCTAATTCTTTGTTATAATAATAGACGATTCCTTGAATGACTGAATTTTTATTTTGTTCAATATGGAGCAATACTCTCCTATCGGCTTTAATCTTATCAAACAAAAATTTATCATTCTTTAATCCGACAGGATAAAATCGAATTACCTCAAAATTTTGCTTAAAGGCCTCTTCAAACATTTGGTCATCTTTAAATAGTTTTAAATACTTAAAAACTAAACCATTTGCTCTAACTGCTTTAAGGCAGAAGACTCGATTTTCAGTTAAATTCTTATTCAAGTATTTAAAAACAGCCTCATTTTCTTTTATCATTTGTAGGGTAAATTCCTCGTTATTCATCAATTCTTGAGGGATAAATTCCATGCAATCAGCTTTAATTTTTATTAGCTCTAAAACGAAGGGCTTCTTTGTCAAGAGGGCTTTGGATGTATAGGTTAATTGCTTAGCCCCATGGATTTCAACGGCTTTTTTTACCACTTCCTCATCATTTTTTAAATCACCCAAAACATCTTTTAAAGTGAAATCAGAACTCCTCGAAATGAACAGCTCTCCGAAAGCAATTTGTGGGTTGCCTAAATTAAAAAAAAGATAAACTATAGAAGAAATCGATTGCAATTGATCTTCCTCTCTATAAGAATTTAGCAATAATTGATAGATCTCGTTAGTCAAAATGATGCTTCTCTTGTGTGTTGTTTCAACAAATAATAGAGTTCTTGCTTTAAAAGTTATTTGTGCGATTTGATCTTTGGGCAACAACTTATTCTTTTGCTTATCTTTTTCAATAAAAGTCTCTAAAGCTTTGATTTTTACCCTAAATTGATCCATTCTTTTTTTAGAAAAATGGGGCGTTAGTTTCGTAAAAAAGGCTCCAATATCTTGCTTAGCCTTCGCTTTTACAATCGAGAGCATCGTTTTTGAACATTGAGATAAACGAGCTAATTCTTTGGCTTTGAAAAAAAAAATAAACTGATTAATGACAAGTTGCTGAGGGAGATCGGTGAATTTATGAAACATCGACCACATTACAGTTGATACTTTATTTTGCGAAACCTGGGGAGTGATCCTTCTTTTTTTAGCTGATCTTGAATTCACCATTGAATCATCTTCGGATGAAAACGCAAAAGAGTTTTGGCTAAATGCCTTTTCTTCAAGAACTTCTAAATCATCAGGAAAAAATTGTTGTTGGAAAAATGATTCGGCTTGTCCAGGAAAATTTTGTGAGCTACTACCTAAACTCATTGAAAGAAATGCTGAAGAGGATGCGGACATATTTACTCCTAATTTTTTTTAGACTTAAATTATTATTAAGTCGTAATTTTTACTTTTAATGTGATTATTTTATATTTTTAATGATTCTTCTCAATATAAATTTCGAAGTAGAAGTGACTTGGCTTCTTCCGCCTCTTTTTTTAGATCCTCATACTCGGCGATGTCATCCGCAGTTTCAATAGCTAAATCAAGGGCCTGCAAGGCACTTTCACGATCATGTATTGAAAATAAACACTTAGCCAAATATAAATAAGGGACGGGACTTTTGATATCACACATAGCAGCTAATTCGTAAGCATCAATGGCTGCTTCATAATCCTGCGACATCTGTGATGCCATTCCCAATGCAAGCCAATACTCATGCACATAAGGATTTAATGTCGCGAGAAAAAGAAATGCATTTGCTGCATCCTTATAACGCTTATGTTCAAATAACTGATACGCGGCTTTATAAAACTTATCCATCAACTTATCGGAAAATCCAATAATTTGTTGGGCTGTCTTCCCTTCCGCAAGCTCTTTTTTAAGCAAACTTAAATTTTTTAATTTGGCTTTTGCTTTGGGAGATAGCTTAAAATCACTTAAATCATCTTGCATAACGGTTTCTTTATCTTATTGAATTTTTATCACTTGTAATATTTTTTTTTTATAATGTCAAATTATACAATGCGTGGGTGGGCTTGATAATTTTTTTACGTGTGCTATAAATAATTATCATTGAATTAAGATATTAAATTGTGTATTCTTAACGATTAATACTAAAAAGAGTTGCTCTCAATCATAAATTAATAAAAATAGAGAACAACGATTAATCATTATATAAATTGATAAAAAATTGTATAAGTAGCCTAAGAAGAGGAATTTATGACACCGCTAGTAGATAACATAATAGAATCGAACCCAATTTGGGGAACAGTATCATCCATCTATAAAACGGTTCAGCCATTTGTCCTTCGAGTAAGCGTTTTCTGTCTAAAAGTTATCGCGCAATCCACCTTAGTTTATTTAATGCCAGGAATTTCCTTCTACAGTTTTGTTGTCGGTTTTATCTTAAGCGATAAGGTCAGAGAAATTTCAAAAAAGGTCGATACTGTCTTCGATAGCTGTAAAACCCCTTTAGAAAAATATGGATTGGCACTAGCTATTGGCTTTTATTCACTTTATACACTCCCCTTCCCATTAGTTGTGGCGACGATGTATTATTCTGCGAAGTGGGGTGCCTATTTATACCATGCAAGTGATGAAAGGTTACGCAGGTATCAATCAAACTTAACTTTGCCTGATTAATTTTTTTTTATTTTTGAGGAGACTCTTGATGTTACCTTTAGCAGATAACAAGATAGAATCTAATCTATCTTGGAAAACAATCGCAACCAAATTTCAAACCCTTCAAACTATTCTTATTAACGCTAGCATTACCTCCATAAAGATTTTAGCCTTTTATACAATGGTGTACAAACAACCTAATCCTGCGGTATTTGGTTTTGCAATCGGTTTTATTTTTACCGATAAGGTCATGGAAGTTTCAAGGAAAGTTGATAGAGTCTTTGATAGTTGCAAAACTTCTTGGGAAAAAATTTCTGTAATAGGTGTTTGTGGTTTTAACGCCTTCCTGACCTTACCTGCCAGCTTTATTCTAGCAACGATTTATATATCAGCTACTCTAGGTGCTCATTTAGATCATTCGAGTAAGGAAAGATACCAAAGATATCAAGCAAATGAATAGATCTTTTGTTTAAATTAAATGTGTTTAATTTTGTCTTTTTTTACCCTTCTACTTCTCTCTGACTCAAAGCATTCAAATTAAAAAAATATGAGAATTGCTTTTTTCTTTAGGATTCTATTTATCTTAAGGAAAGTTCCTTGCGTTAGGCCTGAAGGGCCGGTATGAAATAGCCCAGGTCGCAGCAAAGCGGAGACCTGGGTGTAATTAAAAAAATAATCGAGTCCTGAAGGGACGGCATAAATCAAATTCGTATCATGTGCCGTCCTTTCAGGACTCAATAGATTTTTTGCGTTGACCCAGGCCTCCGCTCAATGGTATTCGGTTAAGAAACCATGTGCCTTTTGGTTATGTGTTAAGGGAGGTGCTAAAAAAGCATGATTTTTTAGATATGCTTATTTTTAGTTACTTATAAAAACGAACCTTCCTTAACCGAATGCCATTGGGCCTCCGCTTTGCTGCGACCTGGGCTATTTCATGCCGGCCCTTCA
>JACDES010000011.1 GCA_013816265.1 Parachlamydiaceae bacterium
TAGGGTGTTAATTTTGTTACTTTTTTCTCTTTTAAAAATCACATGAATTTGTATAGTTACATTTTTTTAAAGGAGAAATTTATGACACGTATTAAAGAGCCTGAAATAGGCTCTACACAAATGCCCGAATATAAAAGCCCACTCACACGTATTGTGAGATCTCTTAGACAAGGGTATGATAACTGCAGACAAAAAGTCGCAGAGTACTCTGATACTATTTTGGATTTACGAGGAAAATTACGAGATACTCAAAAAAGTCGCGATGAGTGGAAGACGCGCACTAAAGAAACTGAGGCTGAGCTTAAATTTCTTAAGAAAAAACATGCTGAATTAGAATCCAAAACAGCTAAAAAAAAAGCCCAGAAATCAACCAAGGATTAAAAAATAAAAACTACAAGTATACAGTTGCGCAAATTACCATTGCCATTAAGTGTGTGTTAAATGCTTCTGCAGGTTTTCGCACTATAGCAAATATTTTCCAGACACTTCAGGAGTGGGTAATTGTATTAGGAAAGCCTGCTCACACAAGTATTCGACAATGGCTTTGTAAGCTAGGTTTGTACAAATTGAATCAACCTAAAAATATGTCCTCAAAGTATTTTCATATTATTGATGTGAGTGTTCAAATGGGACGACAAAAATTCGTCGTAGTTTTAGGAGTAAAGCAACAAAATCTTCGAAACAATTTTTCCCCAACATTTGAGCAAGTAGAAGTCCTCGTCCTAAGACCTTTAGAATCCTGTAAAGGTGAGGTAATCAAGGGTATATTAAAAGAAGCTGCAGAAAAGACAGGAGTGCCTCTTGGAATCATTGCTGATGGAGGCAGCGAATTAAAAAAAGGAACCAATCTTTTTAGAGAAGAGATCGATGTTGAAAAACCACTATACTTGAGTGATTGTTCTCACAAATTAAACAATTATTTGAAAGATGAACTTCAAAATGATTTGATGTGGATTAAATTTAAAAAGGCATCTGGTGATGCGGTTCAGCATTTAAAATTATCACCTATTGCTCATCTGGCTTCTCCAAGACAACGCACCAAAGAACGTATGCATAGTAGTTTTTCATTAATCGAATGGGGTCTTTCTCTGTTAGAATATGTAAAGTCTGATGAAGCCAAAAAACTTCCTGTTGAACAAATGAATAAGATTTCCTGGATAACGGCATATGAGCCTTCTCTAATCATATACCGAAATCTTATGGAAATTTGTAAAAAAGCACTCGATTTGGTACATAGCAAGGGGTATTCCCGATGGATAGCGTGTGAGTTTGCTAAATCAATAGAGGACAGTTACTACATAAATCAGAGATGTCTTAATTTTTTCAATAAAGTGAAAACATTTTTAGCAGAAGAAGGAGTAAAAGTACCTGATGGGCAGCATTATCTTGGCAGCTCAGAAATCTTGGAATCTATTTTTGGGAAATTCAAACAGATGGAAGATCATCATTCAGGTGGAGGATTAACTTCGTTAGTATTAGCAGTCCCAGCATTAACTGGGGAAATTAATGAATCAGAAATTTATAATGCTATGGGCGCTGTGTCGACAAATGATTTAGAAGAATGGCTTAAAAAAAACATGGGGCAAACATTTCTCTCAAAAAGGCGCCAGGACTTATCATCAAACAAAAAAGACGATAATGTTCTATCTGAGGAAGAACTTAATGAAATTCAAGACTTAGATTCAAGTGAAATATTAGATGTATTTGTAGCGTAAAATTAACACCCTAACCCCTGGCTACCTAAATTAAACTGCATCCGCAGTTATCATTTGCAACTATCATTTATCTTGCCACCACACATTTGTGTGATGACCATTCTTGTCTTTTTTTGTCTTTTTATAATTCTTTATTAATGCTAAATTGGGGATATTCCTCATCACATTTGGCAGCTAAAATAAAATCGCTATTCGATAATCCATTGATTTTATGCGTCCATATTTTTAGCTTCACCTTGCCCCATGATAGGTAAATATCAGGGTGATGCCCTTCTTTTTCGGCGATTTTACCGATATCGTTTGTAAATTTTAGCGCCTGTGCAAAATCTGGAAATTGATATTCTTTCTCAAGATGTCGATCTTCCTCTAGTTTCCAACCCGGTTTCAATTGCTTGAATAATTCTTGTATCTCTTTACCTTTCAGTTTTGGAGTCAATCCTGAACATGGAATACATTTTTGATTTGCTAGATTTAAAGAAACGTCTTTCATAAGAAAACCTCATTTTTTCTTCACTATTGATAATTAAAATATTTATATCAAGCATTCTTTGTCGCCACGATGGCCATAAAGAGAGGAATTTCTTCACGACTGCGGTTTTCCATTTTAGCAGCTTTTCCTTCACTCACTTTATTTGAACACCATTCATCGATTAAATTGATCGAAAATCCCGCTTCTTTCAGCCAGTAACAATAGGAGGAAAGAGGATGGTGGAAAGTCCATGATTGAGGGGATTCTTGTCCTTTTCCTGGATGTGTCTGGATAGGTATTTTCATATCAGACATATAACGATCGATACGTCTATATTGAATTTTATTATCCAAATCAACCTTCCAAGAGGATTGTCTAGGAATTCGGAAACATGGATGATTAAGTACGATTACAAATTTTGCCCCTGGAATCAGATGCTTAGAAGCATTTTTAAATACAGCAAAGGGATCTTGAATATTTTGTAGAGCTAAAATAATGGCGGCATGTGTAAAGTCTTTTTTAGTTATCGGTAAACCTTTGGTAGCATCTGCGACGATAAATTCATGCTTTGTATTTTTATCATATTGACGGGCAGCACGTATTAAGCTCGTTGCTAAATCAAGACCTGTGTAAGTCACACTGCTTGGAAGTTGTCGACTAAGCACCCCTTGACCACAAGCTAAATCTAATAGAGAAGCATTCGGCGTAGAAGGTAAATCGAGCATTTTCATTACATTTGGAATAATCAATGTTTGATGATAGTAATGCCCTTGTTCTCCGACGGTGTCGTCATACCATTTTCCTATTTTATTCCAAGAAGTTGACTTTGATTCTGCATTCATTAAAAAGCCTTTTGTTTATTAAGATAAGAATACCCAAAGAAGGAAATAAAACGCAAATAGGCAAAAGGATGATTTAATAATAAAAACGATAATTAATTATTGACGTAACATAAGCTTACTGATAATCTGTGGTATAAGAAATGGTTAAGATAATTTAATATTAGGAGGCGTGAATGAATATGACTATTCAAAAACAACCAGTTGTTGCTCAAATTCAACAAGCAGCTACACAAATTGTGAGTATTAAAAATCAGGTTCAAGATCACAAAATTTCTGCAACAGAAGCAAAATCTCTTCTGCAACCAATTTTGGATACTTGTTCTAAGTCTATTCAAGAAAAGAATATCGTTTTTACTAAACAGATTGATAGTGCGTTGAAAGATTTGTTAGAAGCCCTGAATTTAATACGCCCAGCCGTTGTGGTTAATGACAAGAGTACAGATGTTAAAGTAGGATCTCTTATCGTAAGTCTGATGGCTTTTATGGGTCAACTTAAAGCATCTGAAAACGTAGATGGCAAGAAAATGAAGCTAAGTACAAAAATTGAAGGTACAAATAAAAGCAAAGAATATTAAAAATTTTAAGGTGGGCCAATGATAATTGAATCTGTATTTGAATATCAAAAACCAATTCCTCTTAAATATACGTGTAGTGGCGAGAATGTTTCGCCCCCGCTAAAATTTTTAAATGTTCCTTCTAGTTCGAAGACTTTAGTATTAATTATGGATGATCCAGACGCCCCTGTCGGTGTTTTTGATCATTGGGTTGTCTGGAATATACCACCAACATTTCAAGGGTTATCCGAGGGAGCCAAAGAGCTCTTTAGTAATGCTAAAGTAAAGCAAGGTACGAATGGATATAATGTAGTTGGTTATAAAGGTCCTTGTCCTCCACCTGGAAAAGTACACCGTTATTTTTTTAAACTTTATGCCTTGAATACCGAACTAACTCTTCCGGAAGGTTCTTCCAAAAAAGATGTTGAAAAGGGTATGAAAGGTCACATTATTGAAGAAGCTGAACTTGTTGGTACCTATCAAAGATAAATAGATTAAATGTGTGAGCATGGAATTTCATCAAAAAACATTTTGGATTTGCGGATCTCTTTTGGCCATGTTAGCTATTGTTGCAGGTGCTTTCGGATCTCATTATCTCAAGAATAAACTATCAATTGAAAATCTGAATATTTTTGAGGTAGCTGTCCGCTATCAGATGTATCATGCTTTAGCACTTATTGGTTTAGCAATCGCTCTTAGAATTTTTCCTTCCTCACTTTTAATAACTGCAGGGTGGCTTTTTATAGTCGGTACAGTTATATTTTCAGGCAGTTTATATCTTTTAATACTGACCGGCGTAAAAAAATGGGGGGCTGTAACGCCAATTGGAGGGGTTTTACTCGTCATTGGATGGTTTCTGTCGTTATTAGGCGGTCTCTAAATTCAACTATTGGAAGTTAGACTCTTTGGAGTGTGTGTCGCTTGAGGCTAAGAAAAAATTGATTTAAATCTAGAATTTACTTCGTTAGCTCGGTAGAGCGTCTGTTCAAAGCCCGGAGTGACGTAAGGAACTCCGGGAAAAATAAAAAAAGAATTAGAGCTCGGTAGAGCGACTCAAATATGAGATTATTACGTAGAAGTATTTCAAGTGGTTTGTGTGTCTGATTATTAAGAGTGTTAGTATATCGTCGCATATTTGAGTCGCACTACACGGGCTCTATTTATTTTCTATTTACCCGGAGTTCCTTACGTCACTCCGGGCTTTGAACAGACGCTCTACCGAGCTAACGAAGTGAATTCTAGATTTAAATCAATTTTTTCTTAGCCACAAGCGACACGCACTCCAAAGGGTCTTTCTTTGCTGAATAGTATTTAAACCAAGACTCGCCTGGATAAAAAAACATCTTTTTCAAATAATCAATAAATTAACAATACGGAAATCATGCAATCATTTAATTCACAGATCGAATCAGAAGACTTTTTTCAAAAAAAAGGTGTTGTTCTAAAACCAGGAAAAGAAAAGGCAATTCTACATAAACATCACTGGATTTTTTCAGGAGCTGTACAATCATCACCCTCCTTCAAAGATGGAGAATTTTTACCCGTTTATGCTTCAAATTCCAATCTCCTCGGAAGTGCCTATTTTAATCGTAAATCAAATATTATTGGTCGCATGGTTGCATTTGATGCAACGCCCCCTTTAAAAGCTATTCAGCATGCATTGGATCGCGCCATTGCTTTTCGAAAAACTCTTTTTAATTTTGAAAAAACAAACGCATATAGACTTGTCAATGGGGAAGGGGATGGATTACCCGGTTTAGTCATTGATATATATGACAATGTCGCCGTTATGCAATTGTCAACTAAAGGAATGGATGGATTAAAACCTTGGCTGGTTGAATACATTGATAAAGCATTTAAACCGCTGGCTATTTATGAAAAATCTTTACTTCCTACAAGACGCGAAGAAGGATTGGTCGATGTGCAAGGTGTATTGAAAGGTACCGTCCCTGAATTTATATCAATCAAAGAAAATGGACTTAGTTTTCAAGTAAATTTGGAAAAGGGGCAAAAAACAGGTTTCTTTTTAGATCATAGAGAAATGCGTGAATGGATTAGGTCTTTAGCAGATGGAAAGCGTATTCTAAATGCTTTTTCCTACACCGGCGGCTTCGGCGTTTATGCATTAGCTGGAGGTGCAAAACACGTCGATTCGGTCGATATTTCAGAAGAAGCTATCGATCTTGCCAAAAAAAATACGACTCTCAATGGATTTTCTGCAAAAGAACAAGGGTTTCATACCACCGATGTTTTTCAATATTTACGTGAAAATGAACTCAATTATGAATTAGTTATATTGGATCCACCGGCATTTGCAAAAAAACAAAAAGATATCATTCCTGCTTGTAGAGGCTATAAAGATATCAATCGTATTGCTATGCAAAAAATGCCATCTCAATCACTTTTATTAACATGTTCATGTTCCCATCATGTTGATGAATCACTATTTCAAAAAGTGGTCTTTCAGGCCGCTTTTGAAGCCAAACGTAGTGTGCGAATAATTGGAAGACATCGATTAGCTCAAGATCATCCTATTAATGTGTTTCACCCTGAAGGGGAGTATCTGAAGAGTCTATTATTATATATCGATTGATTTTATTTGATATACCTTTAAGGTTCATTAGTCAAAACCCCCATCTTAGGGTAGCGGCTTCAAACAAAGCGAAAGAGGACTTTCGCACTCCAAACGCTACGCGTAGCTTTGGATAACTTTAGCATAAATACTTCTTAAAGCTACGCAAAGCGTTTGGAGTGCGAAAGTCCTCTTTCGCTTTCCTTTTTTGCTACGGCCTCTGAGACTATCAAGCAAGCATTTTAACTACTTTTGGGTAAAAGAATGTAGTTAGCGGCAGGTATAATCGAGACGTACACAATCATCAATTTGCTTGACCGATTTTAGTGCTAATTTGAGGGCTTTATCGATCGATGGTATAGGATCAGTATATAAAGGCAAGCCAGTAGCTCCCAACATCATCGGTCCGATATATACAGATAATTGATTTACTAAATTTGTTTTAAGTAGCTCTGTTTGGAGATGAGATCCACCCTCGACCAAAGCTTGTAATATGCCCCTGTTTCCTAACAATTGCCAAGTTTCTTGTAAATCTACTCCTTGTTCAGAAAGTGATAAGACAGCAACTTCAGCCCCTTTTTCCATCCATTGATCTCTTCTTGCTTTTGAAGAAAGGTTGGTGGTTATGACAAGAGTGGGAGCTATTCTTGTATCGAATAGAGAACCTGTTGGTTCTACCTTGCCTTTTGAATCTAAAATAACCCTTAGGGGCTGCTTATTTAGTTTGAGATTGTCTAAACGAACTGTCAAAGCAGGATTGTCTTGAATTGCTGTTTTTGATCCAATGATAATGGCTTGTGAATTAGCTCTAATGAGGTGAGCATCTTGACGTGCTTCTTTGCAAGTGATCCATTTTGAAGAACCATTTTCGGCAGATGTTCGCCCATCGATGCTAATTCCCGCTTTTAATATTGTGTAGGGAAGCCCTGTTAATCGATGATGAATGTAGGAGTTTAGGTTTTGTTTAGCTTCATTTTCACATAGACCAACGTTAACTTTAATTCCTGCTTCTTTCAATAGAACAATGCCTTTTCCTTGAACTTTATTATCGGGATCCTCCATTGCAATAAAAATCTCAGAAATGCCGGCTTTAATGATGGATGCTGTACACGGAGGGGTTCGGCCAAAATGTGAGCATGGTTCTAAGGTGACATACATTGTCGCTTGATTTGCATTTTGTTGCGCTTCATTTAATGCACAAATTTCTGCGTGAGACTCGCCTGGGGATCGTGTGTGCCCTTTTCCTATGATCACATTATTTTTGACTATAATGCAGCCAACCCAAGGATTAGGGGGAGCAATATAACGGGCCTGCTCTGCTGTGAGGAGAGCTTGTTGCATATAATTGGTATGTTGATTCATGGAGGTAATTATAGGGTTGGTCATGAATTTTACAATAGACTTCTTTCAAAAGGTCAAATGATTTAAACACAAAGACCCTAAGAAATATAGAAGCGGATCGAACTCCTTTCTTTGTATCTTAGTGTTCTTTGTGTCTTTGTGTCTTTAGTGTTGAATTATTTTAAATTCACTAACTCTACTCATAATGCTATGGTGCGAAGAAAAGGAGGGAAAATTAAAAAGAACGTCCCTGAACCTTAAAATCATTTACTTCTTTTCTTCGCGCCGTAATATTATGAAAAAATAAAAAAACAAAGCTGATTGCTTTGTTAATATCTTAAAATAAGTTACTTACGATTAATTTTAACTGAGATTGATATTAAATCGCAACAGATAATATTGTTATATTTGGTTTAAAGTTTATAAAATAAAGAACAAGAGCTTGCTTCAGAAATTTTTAATCGTTTATTCTGTTTTTCTAGAAAAAATTTAAACCCTTAATTGACATCAAAAATATGGCAAACACTCCAGCATTAAATAAAGTTAAAGTCCCAAAAATTTTTATATTGCTTGGTGCACCTGGATCTGGGAAAGGGACGCAAGCAAAGAAATTAGCGGGAGAATATCGAATTCCCCAAATTTCTACTGGTGATCTTTTCCGTGAACATATGACAAATGATACTGAATTAGGAAAGATTGCGAAGAGTTATATACAAGAAGGTCATTTAGTGCCTGATGACTTGGTTTTAAATATGCTTCGACATCGAATTGCAAGGCCTGATTGTAAGGAAGGTTTTCTTTTAGATGGTGTGCCAAGAACCATGTTCCAAGCAAAGGCTATGGATAATATTTTGGATCCAAAAATGCAAGTTGTTTGTTTATGCTTCGATGTACCCGATAGTGTTATTGTAAAGAGAGCAGAAGGGCGAATGATTTGTAAGAGTTGTAATACAATTTACAATCGTGATATTTCGCCCCCTAAAGTTCCGGGTGTGTGTGATAAATGTGGTGGCGGTGTTTATCAGCGTACAGATGATGCCCCAGAGGTTGTTAAGGAAAGATTGAAGGTCTATCACGAATTGACACAGCCATTATTAGCCTATTATGAGAAAAAAGGGTTTCTAACGCATTTCAATGGAAATCAATCGCCAGATGTTGTGCATGATGAATTAAAGAAATTCATTGATGCGTTGTAGGCGACAAATCCAGGCATGTAGACAAATATGGCGCTTCATAACAAAGCGAAAGAGGACTTTCGCACTCCAAACGCTACGCGAATCCTTTAAAATAGCTTTTATTAATGAATCGCGAAGCGTTTGGAGTGCGAAAGTCCTCTTTCGCTTTATGAAGCGCCATATTTGTCTGCATGCCTGGAATTGACACCGCACTCTAAAGGGGGTTTCTCATTTTTTCGCCTTCTGCTTACTTCAGTACTTTTTTGTTGGCTGAAATATACTCTTTGAGCATATTTTTAGAGTAAATCTGAGCTTTTTTTAAGTCACCAACGGTACCAATGCCTAACTTATTCAAGTTATCTTGTACTCTCATAAATAGCCCTTGACGATATTTCACTCTTTCGACTTCCTCATACTGCTGCGAGGACCTATCTAGATCTTCTGCGGATGTGATATTTGGTAATAAACCAAGATTCCAATAGTCTTTCAGATACCAGATAGAAAATTTTGCAAGGCCTTCTAGGGAGACATCTTCATTTTGAAGTGTATCTACACCATATTCCTCTTCATTTGAAGGGCTATATATACTATCTAAATAAGTTTGTAGTTTTGCAAAAAGACCAGTTGACAGTCCTTCGGGAGATTCATTAAAGCCAATCGCTTTTACAAGCTGGTATTGTGATGTTTCTTTAATGATAGTTAATTTTTCAATCAAATCAATTCGTGTCGTATTCCATGTTATAGCTAAGGCTTTATCAGTTGCTTCAATTATGTTTTTATACAGGTCTGAAACAGCTATTATTGCATTTTTTAAGTCTTCGATATCTTGAAAAGTGAGTGTATCGCGATCTATCTGTTCTATTTGTATCTCAAGATCTGTAATTTCTCTTTGGTATGAATTGAGCAAATCTTTACATTCATTAGCAAAAAGATAAAGATGGTGTTGTAGAGGTTCTAGTAAGCCCTCAGTTTTAAAAATTTCTATATCATCGGATGTTGCTTTTTTAAGAACTTCGTAAAATGTTTGATAAGGAAGACCGACTAGAAGAGGTGAAAGTTTTTCTGATGAAATATTATCGTTAAATGCCGCTTCCAACAAAATTAAAAATTGATTGTCAGAAAGATATCGACCTATATTTTCAATTTGAGAATTATTCTCTATTCCTTGTATAATGGCGATAAGTTTTGACGTTGATTCCTGGATATTCCCATTTTGTAAAGCAATAATTCCAATTTTAATTTGTTCTGGAGGCATTGAAGAAACCATTTTCTTCAGCTGTTCGGATGTTGATTTATTGAAAAAAATTTGCGTTTCTTCATTCATTGTAGAAAAATCGAGCATTGGAAGTCCTGTAATTAGCTAAAGTTTTTTTGAATAGTCAGTATATCATTGACGTCATTGTACGAGGGTTATTAAATATAATCAAATTTTTAGCAAATGCCGAATCATATTTTTTTATTGGAATCTTTTTTGCTTGAATTTTGATAGTTCATTAATCCTATATTTATACAATCTTAATTTGATTTTAATTAATCTAGTGTTGACTACTAATTTAAATTATGGCAATATTTCTAAATTAATTAACATTAATAAATTATAATACTAGACAGGTGAGATTTTTATGTTGAATTCTTCGATACGCGTAGATTTGAAATTCCAAAATGCAAAGTTTGAAACGCCCCAGGCTGAAAGTATAGGTTCCTTTAAAAACTTTGCTTTTCTTATTCTTAATACATTCACATTGGGAATTTATGCAGCGGGCGAAGCGGTATCTAAGCAATTTAAGATAGATTCTTTTCTTTTAACCGAAAAAGAGCTCAGTCACAATGTTAATCAACTTCTTCAAGGATATGAATTTTTTGAAAAAGAGTTGGCCGAATTTCAATTACGGGTAAATCAAATTCAAAGACCATCAGATGCTGACGTAAAAAAGGGTGTTCAAGATTTTAAAGCAAATCTTATCGAATTAAAATCTGTTGAAACAAAACCAATACTAAATGACAAAATCAATGTGGGAAGGATTGCATCAGCGGTGCAAAAATTCTTTACAGCATGGATTTCCAATATTGCGACTTTTGGTGTTTATGGACTTGTACAAAACTATGCGATGACATACAAAATCACATGTTTAATGAAAAAAGAGCAATATACTGATGAACAAATAAAAGAATATCAAAAGAGAAAAACAGATTTTTTTACTTCAACGCTGAATAGAATACAAGAGCTCCATTCTATAAAAAATCAAATGAATACAATCAAAGAAAACCCTGCTGGCAATGATCAAGTTGAATTTGCAAAATTGAAAGAAAAGCATGACGAGTTACAATCTGCATTGATTCAAAAAAGCACTGATTATACGACATTGCTCACTAAAAATGCGGCTCTTACTACACTTAAAGACAATGTCGAGAAGGAGCTTACAACCCGAACTAAAGAAGCTTCAGATTCAAGAACCGAAGTCGGTAATTTGAAAACTAGAATTGACCAGCTGACCTCTGAAAGAAACACCAACAATCAGCTATTAGCGACTGCTAGAACTCAGCTTGGTGAAACGCAAAGTAAGGTTAAAACCTTAACGGATCAGGTAACAAACTTAAAAAACGATTTGCAGAATAAAGCTTCTACTCATGAGAATGAAGAACTTCTAAAATCCATTGGCCCAATTACTACCCCTGGTTCTGTATTTGCACTAGATCCTAAAATTCAAGCTTTTGAGGGTGTGCATGCTAAGGAAAGTGCAGAAGATATTGATCATGTAAAGAGATATGAAGATGCTAAAACGTTCCCTGAGCTAGTTGAAGCATCATTTCATTATTGTTTTAATAATTTGATCAAAATCGGGGAAGCGAAACCAAAAATTAATTTCAACAAAAGCTCTGAGATCTATGATGGGACTTTTACAGCAAACCAAAATGCCCTGTATCGGTTTATGGTGTTGGATATCATTGAAGGAGCAAGTTTAGTCGTACTAGCATGCGATAAAAAACTGAAATATTTGCAGTTAAATAACTTTCTGCAGTTGCATTCTTCTAAACCTAGAAGGGTGATTGTAAAAAATTCTAGTAATGAAAAACCAACTACTCAAATTGTGTTTGGTCATATTGATCAATTCACTCCATGTAACGAGCCAAATAAACTGCCTTTAGGCATTGATCCGGTTGGAGCTGCCATCATCTTAAAAAGACTTAATAGTACTGAAAGAGCACATTTATTTACATTATTAATGGAGCCTTTAATTAACAATGATCATTACGAACTAAGACAAGCAAAGCTATTTGTAAAACCTGCAAAGGGAGAGCCCTCTGAAAGTGGTAAATTAGTGAAGATTGCTTTAGATTTAATTATTGATATGGCAATGAATATTGAGGAAAAATATCAACCAAATATCTTGTTGAATCTTTGGATGGATACTGCAGATGATACAGAAGTTCAGCCATTTAACAAAGCCGAGTCGTTGGAAGCCCAAGCTGCATTATTAATGAAGGATGAAGCTAGTGAGCTGCCATTTGTGGAGTGGAGATTTGAAGATAATAAGAAATATTTTGATCCGAATTTTTATTCTATTCTTTTACAATCTTTTGACAATTATAGAGCAATATTTTCAAACTTTGGCACAAATATCATTGAAGCTCCATTAAAAGCTCTAAAAATTGCTGATTTGCCCATGAATGTTAAAGATGCCCTAAGGATTCTTAGTCCACAATATTACATTGGACATGAATTAATGAAACCACACCAATGTCTTTTCACAAATATGCTTGGAATGTTTTTATTGCAGCCTACTCAATGGACTGCTACCAATATCCAAGCTTTAAGAAATGCAATGGCAAACTATCTTGAGGATCCTAAAAATAATGAAAAGTTTGCTCGTATGATAGGATCTCGGCACAAAATTACAATTGATAAGTTTATTGAAAATTCCCACACAAGCACAACAAGACCTATGACTGTTAAGGAATACCAAAATTGGCTTAGAGAAGGCAATGTGGTAACGGTTACCTATAAAAATGGTGATAAGAGAAGTTGGCTTGGGCAACAATTAAAAACATATCTAGCTACGAAACCTTCAGATAAAAAAGCAATTATAGCAGAAGAGACTAGATGTACTATTAATCAAAAATTAGATCTAGGAGAATTAGAGATTAATATTCTTGCAAATCTACTAGGTGTCCGTATAGCAGTAATGCAAACAGGCGCAGCAGTTAAAATCAATAATGACGGGTTGATTGTTCCTAGCAATGAGTATGAATATTTTGGACCCAAAACGCGACAACATCTTAGTCTTTTCTGTTGGACCGGGACCACTTACTATACTATTTTTCCAAAACTAAAATCGTTAATGATTAATCCAAAAGAAGCTGATCAACTTGTAATAGAAAAGAAATCATTTAATAACTTTGTAGCCAGATTAAATAATTATTGGTTGTTTGTTAACAAACCAGACGGAGATAATTATGGAATGAAACGCGTGATATATAAAAATCAATATGGAGAACTTATTTCACCTACATTATCTACCCCTATATTACCTGTACCCCTTCCGGGAGCAACATTACCTCTAATCCCTCTTGGAGTTGCTGTATAAGTTCAGGATACTTCTGCGAAGCCCATATTTCGTAATATACATGCATCACACTGGTTGCAGGGGGTATGACGATCTATGGGATTATAACAGCTGATAGTCAATTCTAATGGGGCTCCTAAAGAGAGCCCTTTTTTTATGATACTCTTTTTATCAAAATAGATGAGCGGTGTAATCAAACTGGGCGGATTTCCTTCCACAGCCTGTTTTGTAGCCAGATTCATTAAGGACTGATACGCTTGCATATATGTGGGACGACAGTCTGGATAGCATGCATAATCCATTAAATTGGATCCAAAATGAATTTCTTGTGCCTCATGTAGTTCACACTGACCCAAAGCAAAAGCGAGAAATAGAGTGTTTCGAGCCGGCACATATGTGTTGGGGATCCCCTTAGTAATCATCTCTTCTAATGATCTTTCCTTAGGGCTTTCAATATTTGAAACAAGAGAAGATTTGCCAAAAGCTTTTGGGTCAATATTAATAATGTGATGTGGCACTTTATAATATTTTGCTATTTCTTTCGCGGCTTCTAATTCAACTATATGCTTTTGGCCATAGTTGAAGCTAAGGGCATAACAATTTTTCCCATGCGATAATGCAAGCGCTAATACCACTGTTGAGTCAATACCGCCACTTAATAAAACGATTGCTTTTGTCATGATTTATACTCCTTTCGTTAAAGGATCCCAGATATATTTGTGAATTTGTAGGTTTAACCGAACTGGCAAACTGTCCCGTAGAATCCAGCTTACAAGCTCTTTTGGATCAAGGGAATTGTGGACAGGGGAAAATAGAATTTCTTTTACTTTCGAAAAAAGGTTATATTTTGCACAAATTTTCTTTGCATAATTGTAATCCTCTTCATCAACAATAACAAATTTCACTTCGTCTTTTGAACGCAATCGCTCTATGTTTTCCCAATGATTTTTATCACTCATCCCACTTTTAGGGCATTTGATATCCAAAATGACATGGACTCTTGGATCCACCTTGCTAGTTGGAAGGGATCCGCCAGTCTCTAAAGTTACTGTAAGATTTCGATCACACAATGAAGTGAGAAAAGGATAAACATTTTCCTGTAATAGGGGTTCTCCACCAGTTACACAGACATATTGTTGACCCTTTTTTTCGACATCATTCAAAATATTATCTATTGTCCAGGGTGTTCCTTTTCCAAAGGAGTAAGTCGTATCGCACCAAGTACATCTCAGATTACAAGCTGCCAATCGAACAAAGACTGTCGGAAGTCCGGAAAAACTGGTTTCACCCTGAACACTTGAGAATATTTCAATGATATTGAGAGAATCGTTGCTATTTTTAAGTGTTTTTAAATTCATGAAAGAGAGACTCTGTAATTTTTAAAATAATATTTGATATAGATTCAACTCATTTAAAGATAACAGAATAGAACATTCAAACAAAACAATTTTCCTAAGATTTTACTAATGTTAAAATAATTTTTTTGCGGAATATCGAGAGCCCTAATATAGTGAACTAAGATTAATACTAGGAGTAAATATGTCTATAAAACCATTACAGCGAGTTGCAGTTACTGGTGGGGCAGGTCAGATTGCATATAGTCTTCTTCCTCGGATCGCCAACGGTGATTTATTGGGAAAGGATCAACCTATAGCGCTTCATATCTTAGAAATCCCTGAAGCTATACAAGCTTTGGAAGGTGTGAAAATGGAGTTGGAAGACGGAGCTTTTCCTTTGTTGAAAGAGATACATATTGGTTCTGATCCTTTTAAGCTGTTTGAAGGTATCCACTACGCCTTATTAGTAGGGGCTAAGCCTCGAGGTGCCGGCATGGAACGTAAGGATCTTCTTTTAGATAATGGAAAGATTTTTGTAGGCCAAGGTAAAGCCTTAAATACAGTGGCAGAAGCATCAGTTAAAGTTTTTGTCGTCGGCAACCCATGTAATACAAATTGTTTAATTGCGATGAATCAAGGAACACGAATCCCGCGGAAAAACTTTTTTGCTATGACACGTTTAGATCAAAATCGAGCGACTTATCAACTTGCAAAGAAGGCCGACGTGCATGTCAGCATGGTATCTAACGTCACAATTTGGGGAAATCATTCTGCGACACAAGTACCTGATTTTTATCATGCACGGATTAAAGGACAACCAGCATCATCAGTAATACCTGATTTGAATTGGTTGGAAAAAGAATTTATTGGTTTGATCCAAGGTCGAGGTACTGCAGTCATTAATGCAAGAGGTAAGTCTTCAGCAGCTTCTGCTGCTCATGCATTAATAGAAGCTGTCAAAGATATCAATAATCCAACAGCTGCAAATGATTGGTTCTCAGCAGGAGTATATTCTGAAAATAATCCCTACAAAATTGACAATGACTTGGTATTTTCCTTTCCATGCAGAGCAAGAGCCGAAGGTCAGTATCAAATCGTGTCGAATCTCGAAATAAATGAATTTTTGCAATCAAGATTTGAATTAACAGAGAAAGAGTTGAAAGAAGAGCGAGATGTTATCAAAAATTTACTATTGAATTAAGGAATTGGATATATGACGGAAGTTCTTTTTGAAGTTACAAAAGACAATTTGGAAACTGGTCTGAGAGGATATCCTGTAGGATATTGCAACACATCTACCGTCGATCCAGTAAAAGGATTGTATTATGTAGAACATCCTGTATCTGAAATGAGCCATTGGGAACCAGAGCAAGTCATTTACCTTCTTTATCATGGAAAAGAAGGTAACAAAAAAGATGTGGAAAAATTTTCGGCTGAGTTGCGAAAACGATCAAAATGTCCGAATGAATTACTAAAGAGTATTCGTCAATTGCCCCGTCAAGGGCATCCCATGAAGTTATTTTCAGCGGCCTTATTATTGATGGGTATTTTTGAGGGAACTCAAGATTATAGAGAAGATTGTTTAAATCTTATTGCCCAGATACCTGTCATTGCTGCTGAAGTGATCAATTATCATGCAGGTTGGGGTGAGTCAAAGCCATCTAAGCCTGAATTAGGCTATATGGAAAATTTCACTCAAATGTTGAATATTCCAAATGCTAATATGGAACAGCTAACTCGTATTTTTAAACTTTTCAATATTTTACATTACGATCACGGAGGAGGAAATCTTTCTGCCTTTGTAGGAAAGGCTGTAGCCTCTGGACTCGAAGACATGCATGGTTCAATGTCTTCAGCAATGTGCGCACTAGCGGGACCGCGACATGGGAAGGCTAACCAAGATTGTTTAATTTTTGTTGAAGAGCTTTTGAAGGAATTAGGCGTTGATACCACTGAAGTGCAAGTAGAGAAAGCAATTCGTAGCAAGTTAGCGAACAATGAATTAATATTTGGATTTGGACATGCAGTGTTACGTGTAGAGGATCCGAGAGCTACATTACTTTATGAAGTTGCAAATCAATATTATCCAAACAATCGCTTAGTAAAAATGGCTCGGTTGTTGAGAAATATTGGAAGTAAAGTGTTGAAAGAAAATCCTAAAATTGCGGATCCTTATCCAAACGTAGATGCTATCTCTGGTATATTATTGTCGGCAGCAGGTTTTGCCTATCCGGATTACTTTACAGTATTGTTTGGAATGGCGCGGGTTGTGGGAATAAGCCGTCAAATAGTTTACGAGCGCATGGAAGCGCGTGAAGGGAAGGGAACGCCGATCGTTAGACCGAAATATTTTTTTAAGTCAATGGTGGACGAGAAAAGTAAAAATTAAAAGGAACTGAGTTGACATGGACACGCTAACATTTTCGCCTATATTTAACCGGGCACTTGCCTTGACTTTTGTGAAGAAGAAGCTTTTGATGGTATTTGCACTATTAGCGTTGAGTGGATTGTTGGTTGTTTTTTTTCGTGGATTGGCATGGAATGCAGGGGATTGGGTACAATTAAGTTTAACGTTTCTTCCGATATTTCTTTGTAGTGGAATTCTCATTTCGGTGGGGATTTTATTGATACGAATTTACCATAATGAAATCAAGCATCGCTCTGATAGTTATCGTAATATAGTCTCAAAGTCATGGGAAATTATTATCGGGGCATCTTATTTTGCGATTCCAATTATTTTGACCTATTTATTGCTTTGGATGTTACTTGGTATTTTTGTTTTGTTGAAAGAGATTCCACTTGTGGGAGATTTCTTTAGTGTTATTTTATCATTTGCACCTTTTTTAATTAATTTAGGAGCTCTTCTATTATGTTTAGTAAGCCTGCTAATGCTCTTTTTTGTGACACCCATCATCGCCTTAAAGGGTATGGACCGTGGGCTTGTCTTTCAGGTAGTCGTGAGAAGGCTGGAAAAAGATCCTTTCACCAATATGGTGCTCGTGCTTATAGCCCTGCTACCCCTTTTATTCATTTTAAGTCTACTCATTTTATCAGCCATCTTGACTGATACCATTTGTATGGATTGTCAAACTTTGCCTCAGATAGTGTTGAAGTGGTTTTTTATTATGGTGCCTTTTACAGCATTTTTGACCCCTGCGATCGTGTTTTTTTTCAATTTTGCTGCTGAAGCACATGTGCTGATGCAAAAGAAGAATACAGTTGTGACCTGAGAAATATGGACTATATGGACAGAAATGGACTGTATGGACTGTATGGACAGAAATGGACTGTATGGTCTTTTTGTTATAATTCTGTGAGGAAAAATGTTTTTTTGTCCATATAGTCCATATAGTCCATATAGTCCATACAGTCCATATAGTCCATAATTGTCCATTGTCCATTCTACCTTCAAGGATAAATTCAATCTAACTCAACGGCTTCATTTGCTCATTAATTTTTTTGATCAAATCCAATAATTCTGTAGCTTTATCGGTATCACCCTTAGTGAGTAATTGCTCCATAATTTGTGCAAAGGCTTTGTTCCTAATTTCGGGTTTAGCAATTCTTTTGGCTATTTCGATACCCCGATATGTTTGACCAAACTTATTGCAAGAAGTCGCTATCAATAAGAATGCGTCATCCTTAATAAATGTAGGTTCTGCAGAGCGAGAAAGTATTACCTCTTGTGGCAAAAGTTCGGCTACCTCTAAAGCTTTTTTAATATATCCAAGATCTAAAAAGGCTTTAGAACAGTCTTTAAAAGCTTTGGCTTTAATACCATCTGCCATTCCATGATCAATAGTAATATGGGCATAATTTTCCGTTACTAATGCTTTCTTCGTTTTATTTAACTCTCCCAGTAAAGCTGCTACAGATTTATCTGTACATGAGGCTTTCATTTTTGCTAAATCGACTTCTTTTAAAATTTTTGCAAAGAATATTTTTTTTTCGATCAAATCTTCTCTCAAATCATATAAATTAGTTGAGGTGAAAAATGGCCTTTGCTCGAGTAATGACTCTAGAGTGATGATAGTGGAATTTTTTTGAGTATGGTCTAAATTGTCCAATATAAAATTAATTAATTTTGATGCATTATTATTTAATTGATTAGCAGTTTCTTCGATGGAAAATTTTTTATTTTCTAAACTACTTTTTGCAAGAGGAACTCTATCGGATATAGATAAATAGGATAAAAATTCCTTTTAAGGACATGAGGTAACTCTGGTGGTTTTGTTTTTTCTGGTTTTATTGGTGTATCTTTTCCTTGAGTATTTAAATCTGGTCCATTCATAAAAGCCTCTTTCAAGTTAATTGAATTAAGCAGCTTTACAATAAGCATTATAACAACTAATTTAATTAATTTAGTAATATTTATTAGGTTTTATTTGTTTTAAAGTAATTTGTATTATTATGTTGGTGTTATTTTATTCATATTGTATTATACTAAAAATAGGGCAAAAGTTTTAAATTATAGATTTGCAATTTAAATTCATTTGGAGGGCTTTATGGCTTCAATTAATCCCAATTTTTTTATTCCATCAAAAGATGGAATGAGCATAGAAAAATCTTTTGCTGTATCGAATCCTGTAGTCTCAACAAATCCTGTTGCAGGAGGTGATATAACCAAAGAGGATGAAATATACCGATTAACAGCAAAAATTTATGATATACTTAAACCTTTTCTTTTCTATGAGAGTGATCTTCCTTATCACACAGGCAAAGTGACGGTGGCAAAGGCAAATCTAGCTGATGCTAAAAAACTGGGAAAACCTTTAAGCGAAATCGATTCTCTAGAGAGACAAGTAGTCTTCGATCAAATAAAATTAAATGAAATAAAAGACAAATTTCAAAAGTATAAAGATGCTTTAAACATGAGTGTATTTATTGATGATGTAAATAAAATATTACATGATATGCATCTTCCCGCATCTCTTGCTTTTAAGGTGGATCCTAAAGATCGAAATTTTGACTCAATGGGATCTTATTTTCCTTCACCATTAACTTTAGATGTCAATATTATGAAGGGATCTTTTTATAAGCCTGGGTTTGATGATTTTATTAAGAGAATTATTACTAAACAAGAACATAGACATACTCAGCAAAATGAATTAAATAGATTACTACAGGATTCAAAAAGTACCCCCGAACAAATTAATGCGGTTGAAGCTCATATAGCTAAAATCAATGGCGATATTTATTCAGAAAAAAGATTGGCAATTTTTAGGTTACAACAAATTTTTGAAAGACCAAGGAGTAATCCATTCTCTGATTTACAACAAAAGGTTTCAGATCCAAATGGATTTATTACTTCGATTAATAATGAAAAAAAAGAATTTAAAAAGCTTTTTAAGCATTTAAAGAATAGAAAACATAGGATATAAAATTGTAGCAAAAAACGAAGCGAAAGCGAAAGAGGGCTTTCGTACTCCAAACGCTACGCGTAGACTTGAAAATAGCTGAATCGCGAAGCGTTTGGAATGCGAAAGCCCTCTTTCGCTTTCATTTTAGCTACAATCTATACAAGCCACAATATAACGACACGTCTAATAAAAGGATATTTGTATAAAAACATTTAATCAGTTTGTCACTTTTCATTATTTTTCTTAAAAAAAATACCAATACTAAATAACTGTTGTTTTAAATTATTTTATTTGTTATAATTAAATTTGTTTTTAATTAATCGTGAAATTAATAATTTTAATATGAGAGAACTATGATTACACCAGCAAGTCAAAGCATGTATGTTCAACCGGTAAGCAATGATCTACAAGATCCTGTGAAAAAGGTAGTTGAAGGTACTGGAAATGAAAATAAAAATAAAGTTGTTGTTCAAGAGAGAAGTAAGTTAGAAAAAGCTCAGCATCATATTCAAAATATCACTGTATTGACAGGCATAGCAGCTGTTATTGCAGGAATTGGTTCCGCTTTATTATTGATCACATCAGATAATGGTCTTTGGCATAAACGCGGTGAAAAGCTAAGCAATGTTTATGCAATATTAGAAATGGTTGCTATTGCAGCTGTTGTGACTTTAGTCGCAATAAAAGTAACTCCTTATGCTTTAGCACTTTTAGCTATAAAAGCGTAATATATTACTCATTCTTTTTTTCGAGGATCTGAAAGGCTAGTTTCTTTGCATAAAGTGCATGATAAAGGAGACCTTTCGATCCCATTCCAGTCAAAACCCAAGTATTCATCTCAATTCTTTCAGCTAATGGCAGATGATTTTTTGTCACGACACGAAGTCCGGAATAACATCCAACGATTTTAGCATCTTCTAAAGCTGGTATCATCGCTACAACTTTGGGTAAGATCTCATTTTTCGCAACGTCCACATCAGGTTCAATACTTTTATATCCTCTTTCAAATGTAGCCCCAGCAAGACATTTAGACCCATCTTCATTCATAACAACATATGCTTGAGAATTTAGAGCGAATGGGAGCGGTGGAAGCCTCTTCGGCCACTCTAATTCCAAAATCTGGCCTTTCACAATGGAAAGAGAATAACTCGATATTTGTGGGAAATCGATAATTTCAGCACCCGATGTTAGTATAACAGCGTCACAGTTCTTGAATTCTTTTAAAGAATTTATCTTTCGAATTTCTAAATTAACCCCACGTTGTTGGCAGGCATTCCAAAGTCCCATTAAATAGAGCGGAGAATTTACTATCATTCCATTCTGGATCCAAATTCCAGGTGCCTCAACTAACTGAGGATAAAGTGTATGACAAGCCGCTGAATCTAACCATTTGATATCATTTGAATACTTGTTAGCACACTGTAAAAAATCGAGTCTTTGTTCTTCATTGACAGCTATCCGTAAAATTCCTTTTTGCAATGCAACAGGTTGCTGTAACGTCTTTTGTGAAATATCGATTAATTCTTTAGTTGCTTCTACCCCTTCGATACCCATTCGATTCAATTTAGCATGAGCTCCGGCATAGGGATGGAGTAATCCAACGGCTATTCCAGAAGCTCCGGCACCAATTCCCTTAGAATCATAAATAGTAATATATAAGGGGGAGCGGGCTTGTTCTAAAAGATACCAAGCAATAGCAAGTCCGGAAAATCCAGCGCCGATAATAGCAATGTTCATTTATAGCCTCTTGCTAAAATAATTTCGAATATGAATTGTCAGGAATTGTCCGAGAATTGTAAAGTTTATTCTTCTATAAGACGTAACAAATTTGTTTTTATTAAATAGAGGATATTTTGAAATACGTTAGCAAGAAACAGCAAATTCTTAATGTGTTGATAATTTTTTTTAGCTCTTTTTTATTAGCCGGTTTATTTGCCGGATATATGATTTACAATTATAGCCCTACTGTAGGGTACCTCGCTGCTAATACAATTTTATCTCCTGACGTTGTAGAAAAAATTTCATATATCGATTCACATCCTACTACAGACAAGGAGTCAAAATTTATTTTTAACGGAATAGTATTTTCATATTATGACAAAACCACAGGGCGATTGAAACAACTCCCGATTAATGCAAATTCTTATAAACAATTTTATTCAATGGTAGAATCAGAAAAGAGCTTAGATAATATCAATGGTCAAGTAGAAAGAGAATTTAATCAAAGAGACCTCGCATTTTTAACAATTACTGTAAAAACCGACTCGAGTAACCTTCAACAAGCCACAAAAAATTTTCAACTGATTCAATTCAATGATAAGGATTATTTTCGGGTTCAGTTGAGGGGGGAAAAAAATAAGATTGAATGGGCTTATTTTTATAAACCTGGCCTATATGAAGAAATATTGAGTTTATTTCTAGAAAAAACGGATAATAGACCGCGCGTGGCTATAAGTCATCAGCAGTTATGAAAGAGGTCTAAAATGAAAGGTCAGTTATTATTTTTAGGGACAGGATCTTCGACGGGTATACCAGTTATTAGTTGTACATGTCCTGTGTGTCAGTCAAACTCACCATTGAATAAAAGATTACGCCCTTCAGCCCTTTTGAAGATAGGTAAACAACAATTTCTAATAGATGCAGGACCAGACTTGCGCCAGCAAGCATTACGTTATCAAATTACGAAAATTGATGGCGTTTTGCTAACACATGCTCATCATGACCATACTGCAGGAATAGATGAATTGCGTGTCTATCATTTTAGAAGTAAAAAATCGGTTCCTGTTTTGCTATCGAAAGAAACGGCGGATGATATAAAACGACGTTACGACTACATCTTCCACGAACATTTTATTGATGATAAGCTCGTAACAAAACTGGACTTAAAAATACTAACGCATCCTACAGGTAAAATTACTTTTGAAGGCATTCCGATACAATATATGTCCTACGAACAAGGTAAAATGCCTGTCAATGGTTATAGAATTGGTGATTTTGCTTATTTATCAGACATTCGCCATTATCCCCCGGATATTTTTGATCATTTAATAGGGGTGAAAACATTAGTTATCAGTGCATTAGCACGTGAGCCCACACATTTGCATTTTTCTGTGGATGAAGCTATAGCATTTATTAATAAGGTGGGAGCTAAAAAAGGGTATCTGACCCATATTTCACATGACTTGGAACATGATCAGATAAATGCAATTTTGCCCCCACATGTAAGATTATCCTACGACGGATTAGAAATAGATTTTTGATAAAAAAAATAATGGTACAAAAAGTGAAAGATAACTCAGATTTAATTGATAATCACGAAGAACAACTCAAAACAACATTGCTGATAGCATCATATCAGGGCAATACGCAAAAGCATGACTGTGAAGAGCATTTGAGTGAATTGGATTTGCTAGTTCAAACTTTTGGGATGAGTGTTGCTGAGAAGATTCCCTGTCCATTGCGCAAATATGATGCCTCTACATTCTTAAGTAAAGGGAAACTTGAAGAAGCTGTAAAAAGAGCACATGAATTGAATGTTGATTTTGTTGTTTTCGATGATGAAATTACTCCAGGTCAGCAAAGAAATTTAGAAGTCGCTTTTGGAAGGCCTGTGATCGATCGAACCGAGGTGATTTTAGGGGTTTTTGGACAACGAGCTCAAACCAAGGAAGCCAAATTACAAATTGAGTTAGCTTTAATAAAATATGAAGCACCCCGCCTTAAAAGATTGTGGACACACTTATCACGTCAAAAAGGGACCGGAGGAGCTGGTGGCGGTTCAGGAGGTAGTGGTGGGTATACAAAAGGGGAAGGGGAGAAACAAATTGAGATCGACCGTCGTATTTTAAAGCGTAAAATTGATTTGTTACAGAAAGAGCTTGAGGAAGTAAGAGCTTATCGCGAAACGCAGCGTACGGCACGTGAAAGATCGGAAATTCCCGTTTTTGCGATCATAGGATATACAAATGCGGGTAAATCTACTTTGTTAAATGCATTAACCGATGCCAATGTCTTTGTTGAAGATAAGTTATTTGCCACTTTGGATACGACGACACGAAAATTTACTCTGCCTCATAATCAGGAAATATTGCTGGTTGATACAGTCGGTTTTATTCGTAAACTCCCTCATTTGTTAGTTGCAGCATTTCGTAGTACATTGGAAGAAGCTTTCCAATCTGACATATTACTGCATTTAATTGATGTGAGTCATCCGATGGCAGAAGAACAAGCTGAGACAGCTCATGAAGTGTTAAAAGAGCTTGGAGCTTCAAAAACGCCAATTATTACGGTCTTGAATAAAATTGACAAATGTGATGATCCTGCTCGTGTAAATCGTTTAAGAATGACATATCCAAAAAATGTGACTATTTCAGCATTGAATCATACCGGGTTTGAAGATTTAACAAATATGATGATGAAGGAGCTTAGCAAACTCAGAAAACATGTTGAATTACGCATTCCTCAAAGTGAATATGCAATTGTTAGTGAAGTGATGAGGGTTGGTAATATTGTTTCTCAAAATTATGATGAAAACGATGTTCTACTAAATGCGAGTATTCCTACTACATTGGCAAATAAGCTCGCACGATATATTGTACAAGAGACGACTTCAATATGATCCAATATTCGATACAGCAATTACCTTTGGAGGATCGGCCAAGAGAGCGGTTGATGAGTAATGGCGCGGAAGCAATGTCTACAATTGAGTTAATTGCGATCATTCTTGGTAGTGGGACAAAAGAAATACCCGTCTTACAATTGGCTCATCAAATTGTGGCGCAGTTTGGTGGCCTTAGAGAATTATCAGAAGCTACTATTTCTGAGTTATGTCAAGTGAAGGGTGTTGGTATTGCAAAAGCGATACAACTCAAAGCAGCATTTAATCTAGGGATGCGTGCGGCAAGACAAGTGATACCACCCAAATATCGCATAGAACACCCTTTGCATGCCTATCATTTGATAAAAGACGAGCTTGAGCGAGAAACCAGAGAATTATTTGTAGTGATTCTTCAAGATGTAAAAAATTATGTTATCACTCATGAAGTTGTATCCATTGGGAGTCTTTCTCAGACGCTTGTCCATCCGAGAGAGGTTTTTTATCCTGCTATTAGGCATAAGGCATCGAGTATGATTGTTGCACATAATCATCCGAGTGGTGATCCAACACCCTCTCCACAAGATTTTGAAATTACCAAGACCTTGTTGGAAATCGGCAAACTTATTGCTATCCCTATTCATGATCATATTATTATTGGTGATCAAAAATTCATTTCAATGCGTCAGACCGGTTTCAAATTTTAATTTTTATTTGATTCAATTTAATGAAGGCTTGTAGACATGTTGACAAATATGGCGCTTCATAACAAAGCGAAAGAGGACTTTCGCACTCCAAACGCTACGCGTAGCTTTGGAAATCTGTAGCATAAATATTTCTTAAAGCTGCGCAAAGCGTTTGGAGTGCGAAAGTCCTCTTTCGCTTTGTTATAAAGCGCCATGCTAGTTAAAGCTCAACAAGGGAGGCTTAGTGCTTTTGCCCCCCGTTTCGTTTTCATTTATTGGATAATTCCTACAAATTTAATGATCTTAATCAAAAATTAACAATTCTTGGTATAATCTGGCATAGGATTTGAGTGTATAATATTAGATCGAAAATTAAGGCTCTTAGATAGAGGTTTTTTCTCTGTAACTTAAAGTTTTTTTTATTGTAACATTAAATTATTAATTACAATTTGTTTGATTTTTTAATACATTTATGTTATAATTTAGTTTTTAAAGTATTGTTTAAAATATATTTATGCTTTTTATTCGATTTGTTGCGAAAGATAAACACATTAGTATATAATAAACTTTAAATCATTTTTATTATTGTGCATGCATTGAAATATGGGGTTTGTTTAATTTACTAAATAACCCTACTTTGATATTATAAGAGTAGAATTTTAATACATAATTTAATTTTTGAGGTCATTATGTCAACTCCAACTGTTTCATCTTCTCCACCAGGAGATTCTTCAATAAAAGGAGTTTCCAGTCATCCTCATTTGGTAACTGATCATCCGATAGATCGTGTGGAAGAAAGACTTGTAACTGAGGTTGCACAACAGACACTAAGCGAGCAGACACCGGTTCCAAAACCTAAAAAAGCAGGTTTTTGGAGCAGTGCAGGGAGTTATTTTGATCCACGTGAATATTCAATTTTTCAAAGATCGAAGCCCGTTAAAGAAACGCCCCCACCTCAAGTAAAGCCTACTTCTTCTGAACCTAAGTCAGGACAAGTTGCAGACCAGACAAAACCTCCTATTGAAAAACAAGTTTCAGAAAAAGAACGTGATCATGATAGGGGAGATGAAAAAGAAAGAGCGCCAGATCAAGATACAGGAAAAGGCGCAGGTGGCGATCAAGGTCTAAAATCAGATCTAGAAAAACCATTAGAGCAAGCTATTCCTAAAACTGAGGCCGCACTCCCCAAAAAAGAACAATTAGAAGCAACCGTTGTTAAAACAGAATCATTGGGTAGCAAAATTAAATCTGCAGGTTTCAGTGTTCTATGTGCCCCTCTATGGGTTCTTGGTAAAACAGCTGAAGGTGTAATTACTATGGGTGCAAAAGCTGTAGATTATACAGCTGAAAATGCTCCGAAGGTTGCTGAAAGTGTTTCGAGTAATGTTTCTAAAGCTGCTCAAAGTGTTTCGAGTAATGTTTCTAAAGCAGTAACAGCAGCAACTCCAGCAGCTGAAATATTGCTCTTAGGTGGTAAGGCAATGATGGAGGTGATTGTTGAACCTTTAGCGAGTGGTGTTGCATCCGGTGCTGCATCTGTTTATCTGGCACATTATGAGAAAGGTTTACAAGTAGAGGAAATGATCGCTTTTTCAAAAGGGCGTATGAAAGAAGCCACTAAGGATCCTCAGTTTATTGAAATGTACGAATTTCTTTCAGATCGTTTAACAGAGGCACTAACAAAAAAAATTCGTAGCGTTGAGTTCCTTAAAAACGTAAATTTATCCGATTCGTTAATTTCAAAATTAATTCGAATAAATCTAGCTAGAGCATTTGCAAATTTAAGTGAACAAATACCCAAAACAGAAAATCAAAATGCTTTAGTGAGCATCATTAGCTTAATTTGTGGCAAAATTGAAAATCATGCTTCCGTTCAAAAATTAGCCGAAATTAATCAATTATTTAACCCTAAAGACAAAGAAGCTGTCCTAAAAGACTTGGAGCCTCTCCTTACTCCTTTAGATGCCAACCATAAAAAAAAGTTATTAGAATCATTAGTAACCAATGGAGATGGAACTTTAAATTACATTGTTAACAAAGAGCTGACAGAAGCATTTGGAAATCTTACTTTATTATCTCCTGAACAAAATGCAAAAATTACTCAACTTGTTGTCCTCTCAACAAGTGAATCTGAAAAAAACAAACAGTTTAAGGCTGTTTTTGATGGGATTTCGAACGATCTCTTAATCACTCTATTCCCTAAAAAAATAGGTAGTCTTGAACTTCCTGATTTGGGATTAGGCACAATGCCTTTTATATACGATCTCATTAAGGATAGCATATCTGATTTCATGATCGAATCTTATTTGCCACTCCAAAAGAATTTAGAGAAAACAAATGGATGGAAGCAAGATATTCAAAGAGTCGTAGGACAAAGAGATGCTGATCAACTAGTAAAAACAACATCAGTTTTTTTAGTAGAAGCAGCAAAGAATTATATCAATAAGGATCCTGCAGCTGTAACTAAATTAGAAGAAATGATGAGTGGTTTGGCTGAGCCAAAGCTTGCAGACCAGGGGAAAGCAACAACTCCTCAAGATCTGATTGTTGCAAAAATGGCCGACACACAGTTAGCGGCTTGGGTTTTGACATCTCTTCAGAAATTGCTACAATCTCAAGATCCAGCAGTTTTTAAGGCTGCTTCTTATATCACCGAGATTGCTCAAAATCTTACTTTAGGAGTATTAGCGCAATCTTCTAAATTAGTCATTTCTAACCAATTGTTGCCAGTGGGACAAGTAATACCTGAAGATCAATTTGTTAAAAAATTGATGGAAGGTTTAATCGAACAAGCAAAAGCATTGGGAGGAGCTCAGAATATCCCCAAGGCTTCCTGGGAAGGATTTATTCAAGATCTTCCTCTTCCACCTTTAGCTAAAGAACTATTGGTCTCTCAATTGACTGAAAAATCTAAAGATCTACCAAAATTGTTGAAACCAATCAAAGATCAGATTGATTCTAAAGCTGCCTTAGCAAAAATTAATGGTTATCCAGATGGTGCTCAGCTTCTTTCATTCATCGATAATGTCACTAACACACTTGTTGATATGGCACTAAAGAATCAAAATGAACTTTTTGGAACTATCGGAATCAGCGATACTCTCGATGATCTCTTAGCTGAATTTTTACCTGGAGTAAAGATTGATGAAGAGTTGAAGTTATGGGTAAAAACGAATATTAGTGCTTTTGGAGAAGATCCAGCAGCGATTAATTCTGTTACAATTATAAAAGAAGCCATTCGTACATTTTTAATAAAATCCATTTCCGATACTATCGAGACAAACTTTAAAAATAATGAACAGCAATTTATGGTGCAGTTGCTGAGTCACCTACAAGGTGTATTCCAGAAGATCTTTCCAACGCTGAAGAAGAATGAAAAACAGAACATTGAACAAGCGTTACTGATAAAAGCTGAAATTGCTCAGTTGGTAGTAGATAGAGATAATATTCAAAAAGATGTTGATACCCTAAAACTTGAATTAGCAAGTTGTGGAGTAAGTGATGAGGTTGTTGGGACTGTTCATGATGTCGTTCGATTGAACACGCAATCTACAAAAATTAAAGCACGAATTAGTGCCCTCGAAAATAAAAAAACTCAAAATCTACTAGCGCTAAATAAATTCCGTGAAATTGACCAATGGAATGATGCGAAGTTAAAGGATGCTGAGATTGCCTTGGCTTATTTGAAGGAAAATCAACAATTTATTAATCAAATTAGAGCGTCGAAACCAAAAGCGACAGATGTCGAAATTTTGCAAAGTGAAGAATTTAGAAAACTCAAATCGGATTTAGCTTCATCGACAGCAAAATTTTTAGGTGCAGACGAAGATACAGTAAAGATAGTCGGCGAACATCAAAAAAATCGAGACGATGGAACCATTAAAAATCTTGTTGAACTCTTAAATCTTTCACCGGAAAATCTCAAGCTTATTCAAGATTGCTTGATTTGTGAAGACAATTTGATCTTGGTAGAAATAGAAAATTTGAATGTGGAAAAAGATTTTACTCATCATTTAAAAAAACTTTCGAATCTTTTAGATGATGTTGAAGAAGTGGCTAAAGATTTTGTTTTAAAATCCATGGAAAGCATCATCCAAAGTCAAGTTGAAAAAAATAGGGTCAATGAAACAATAGCAACTCATGAAGCGTTGCTCGATAAACGATTAGAATCATTCCAAAAACTAGCAGATGAAACATTGGCTTTGATTGGTTGGACAAAAGACAAATATCCAATTCCTGAAGCTATTCCAACGAAAATTAGAAATTATATTGCTCGAATTGCTTTTGATCAATTGCATCCCGTCCTTACAAATTATTTTGATAAAAAAAATCTTAAAAAGGAGTTGGATAGAGCTACTCAAAGTAACTTTATGAGTAGTATTTGTACAACGATCTCAAAAGAAACGATAGAACGATTACCTTCATTCTTATCATATAGAGTTGCCGCCCAAAAAATGTTGGAAAAACTTCCTCTACATGGTGAACCAGCTACAGAGGTTGAATTAGAAAATCTTAATCAAAATATTATAGCAAAAATTGCTGCCCATGGAAAACAGTTCTTAACCCTCGAAAGTGTGAAAAAAGTTCTCGATGGTAAGATCCCAAGTGCATCTATAGAGTTGATGGGTTCCGGTATATTCAACCTAATGAAGAGCGAGGCTGGAGTAACTATAGAGTCACTTAGAAACCTGTTAGGTCAAGATAAGACAGAATTGGAGCTAAAGGCAATCATGCATGAAGCTAATCAATTAATTCTCAATACAGGCAGAACAAGAATAAGTGTTGAAGACTTAAGAGAAATCTATGTAAGATCTTTCCCTGCACAACGACGTAAGCAATTAAATCCACTGAAGCAATTAGATGTCATTAGATCAAATGATATCGTTGGAAAAATTCAGAATGTTGTCATTTCAATTGAGGAATTGTCCTATCTATTGAATTCAATCATTCCAGGCGCAGAAGATTTCCATTCATTGGTAGCCCCACAATTACAATCGATCCTGACAGGAAGAAATCCGGCATTTCAAGCGAACTGGGATATTGCACAAAAATATATCGAATCCGTTCTATTAAAATTCATGGTCGATTTAGTGAAAAATAATGGCGGAGAAAATTTTGTAGAAACAATTACGCAAAAATTAAAAACTCTTGTTGCTCCAATGGTTCAGGAAGGGGTAACAAAAGAAGAAGTTGCTGAAGAATCTATTGCAACGGTGATTGAACAGATATTAGGAATTACTAGCAAAGATGATCTAAAAGGTATTCCGCCAGCATTCCAACAATTGATTTATGAAAATCTAGTGAGACAATTGAAAACTCAATTGATGCCACATATCATGCCTATAGTAGAGCGTCAAATTGATAGAGCGATGCTTGATAAGAAATCAAATTCACCATTTTTAAGTGAGTTAAGTTCTGCAATAGCAAAAGATGCGGTGGCCTTTATTCCAACAGTTGTAAAAAGCTATCGTACAGTTGCAGAAAATATTTATGACAAGTTATCTAATGGACAGATAAATCAACGAAAGTTGAAATTATTTCAAGATGAAATTGCAGGTATGGTCAAGAGGGCTAAAGCCGATATTACTGATCCGCAATCAAAAGCTATTCCAATTAATAATAAATCCATTTTAGCAGCATATGAAAAATCTGTTAAAAAGAAAGGTACATTTGCAGAAAAGGAACGCGCTGTATTGCTTGGTAAATTGCGATCGATGCATGCCTTGAGTGATGTAAGTTCAATTGTGATCACACCGGAAGAGGTTGCTTCAATTATTGCTGAAGCAGTACCTAATGCTAAAGGCGAAATCCAAGCCGGTCTAGCTGATAGATTGAAAACCTTTATTCAAACAAAGGGCGCTGCTTATCAAAATGTGAAAGAGCTAGCTCAACAATATGTTGAAGATGTGTTGCTGAAAGCATTTTTAAGAATCACAGAGAAAAATCCTCCTCAAGATGGTAAAGATGTCATTATCGTCGTAACTGAAAAACTTGTCGATATCGTAAAAGCAAAAATAAAGAATTTCAGAGAACGTCCTCTTGATGAAGTGATTCCTCAGTTGACAGATGAATTTATGAAGGACATTTTAGGAGAAGTTTTTGGAATTGAATCTCAAGAATCATTAGAAGGTCTTCCAAAGCCTATTCAAGCTGAGGTTTATAAATTACTAAAAGATCAAATTGCTCATCAAGTAGCAGTTCTTTGTAAGAGCGTTCAAAGAGTCGGTGGAACCCAACAAGAAGTCGAAGAGGCTCGTCGTAATATCAGCACGTTATTAGGAACATCTGCCGCTGAGGTTGTCCTAAAAGATTTAGGTACTTTTGTTGTCGATTCTACTCTTGCGACTTTAAATGAAGTTTCCGGTGGCAAAGCAAAAGGTCGTACACTTATTAGCGAAAGCCTAGGAAAACAAATTCAAGTTTTAGCAAAAGGTAATTGGGATGTTGTAAAAGTCTTACAAAATTATGCCAACGTTGCTGGTTTAGAAGATATTTTAGAAAAAAATCTAAATGAAGCTCAGCAATTAGATCAATTGGACAAAGCCAAAGCTGCAGAAATGGTTGCGAACATCATATTGCCAAACTTAAATAGAGGTTTGACTAAGTTATTAGATCTCGAAGATCAACGCAAAGAAGAGATGAATAGATCTCTTATAACTTCTATATTGAATGTTGCTACAGAACATTTGCAAATATCAAAAGCAGCTAAAGATATAGCAGCGGCTCATGGTAGTGATAGTTTTACCGGTGCTGAATATGTGCAAGCTGCAAATCAGAGATTACATCCAGCAGTACCAGTAAATGCAGAACCTGATTACACTTCGGTAATAGAAAAAATCAAAGAAGATTTAAATGTTGATTCGTTTTCTGAAGAAGAACTTGTTCAAATTAACACTGTTATTAATGACCTAGTTTCAAATGATCGTAATTTGAGTCGACCTTTAAGACCCCAAATTGTGATGGATGAGCTTGCAAAAGTATTACCGACACCGCTTACACTTGAGCAATCGGTTTTATTGCAAGATTTGATCGTGAAGGCTGCTGAAGCTAATACAGTTCAAAGAGTAGGGAACTTTTATCAATCTGAATGTGATAAAATATTAAAAATGCTCTTTCCTAATGGTTCAGAAGATTTAATTCCTTCTCTTACATTAACAGAAGAAGAAAAAATCGAATTTAAGAAATACCGTAAAGCGACCTATAAGCTATTAAAAGATCAGTTTCCAACTATTATGAAGATGATAGTAGAAACGACAATCGAACCAGATATGATGACAAATTATGCTATTAATAGTTTGGAAGTTACTAAAGAGGTGTTATTACTTGATTTAGAAAATATGGCGAAAGGAGTGAAAGGATCTGAAGCGGCTCCTGAAAGTCCATTAGATGATCTAGATAGAGCAGCTGGAGCATTAGTTGATAGCGTTCTTGATTATACAAAGCTCCCACCACGTATAGTAAAAATGATTACAGATCCTGTTACAGGAAAAATTGGTCCTGATATGCAAAAAACAATAGGACGTTCTTTGCGAGGTCAGTTTAATCAGGATTTCATTAAGCGTACTGTTAAATTAGCTCTTGAGAAAACGGCCACACGCGATGCTTCTGGTAAGCCATTGTTGAATTTTGAGACGGGCCCAAAAGAAGTGATGGACCTAGCCAAAGCAACAAAAAAAGTTGAAATGGAAACTAAGCTAGCGTCACTTACTCATGAAGTTATAGATATTAATGTTTCATATTTTCTTAGAACAAAATATCCTGAAATACAGAAGAAATGGGGTGATTCGCTAGAGACTAAGTTAGGACGTATAGGATCAGTTTTACGAAAAGCATTAGATGGAATTATGAATTTTATCTTTAAAGCGATTGTTTGGGCATTATTTGAAGCTGGAACGCATCATTTAAGACAATGGATCAAAGATCGTCTTGAAAATTATATTAAATTGGATGAAAATTTAAAGTCATTAATGGATATGTTGAGAAAGGCTCCTGAAGCAAACGAAGATCTTGCTTTCAAATTAGTTGGAGCAATAGGCGGAGTGATACAACAGCCGCAAGTGGAAGTATAAAATAAATTTTAAAGTTAATTTGAATAGAAATTAATGAAAATAGTTGCTAAAATTTGAAGCTATTTTTCAATTGAAATGAACCCTTAACCCGTGGTCTCCAATGAATGTTAATGTAGATGGTCCCTCTGTCATTATACAAAACAATTTTCGTTCCTCTTTCCGTTTAGACGATAATGAATCATTTACTAACGATACTTGGATTAATTTATTTAAAAGAGCTCAGGAGAATCATATACCTTTCCTATGTATTGCCAGAACAATTGTGAGCGCAGGTAAAGATCAACTTACAGGTAAACATTATGAAGGAGTTCATTTTGTTAAACATCTTAAAATTAATAAAGAATTAGCATCTCTAGATCCCCTTTCAAAAAAACCAATATTAAGAGTTAATATATTTTTCATTGCTTGCTTCAATCTGGATAAGAAAAATAATATAACTCCACGTAATTTTGAGACGGATATAATCCAATCTCAAGAAAAAATCTTGAATTCATCAGAATTATTGGAAATAGCCGTTGATGCTTTAAATATTGATGCAGCAGAAAATGAAGAAAATCATGAACAAATTGGAAAAAGTCAATACATTTTAGGTAATACGGTTAAAGATGAAGATCTGTTGAATGGATCACGCTGGTTTGTCGCCTCATCAAAATTTGGTTGCACTGCAGCAGATGAGGAATTAGAAGTAGTTGAGAGCCCTTTATCAACTGTTCGAAGATTAGTTTTTGAAGAAATTGAACATGAAGAAACAGATATCGAAATTACACCCATGGAATTAGATCCAATAGATGAAGAGCTAGATGCAAAGACAAAAGATTTGGAGAAAGTTGAATCTAAAAAAGAAGGCGCCTCCAGAAGAAAAATGCTACCGATTGGTGCGGGATATAAAAAAACATAATCCCACTTCCCAAGAACTCAGCTATAAAAAAAGAACGAAATTAACACATTATGTGGTAATCGTTCTTCAATTGATTTATTAATTTCATTAGTGCTTTTAAGCACCAGCAAAAGCATCAGAACGATTAAACATAGGACTAAATCTAGATTTGACTAATTGTCTAGAACTTTTCGATGCTTCTTGAAATAGAACATTGATTTTCTCTTTTGCTACATCCAATCTGTCTCCAGTTATTACTGGAACAGTTAATTCTTGTACATCATCATTTGTATTTCTTCTTACATATGCTTGAGAAACAATCTTTTTCGCAATGCGTTTTTTGTCCATTTTTGTTCATATCGTCCATATTGTCCATATTGTCCATATCGTCCATGTAGTTCATGGACGGCATGGACTTTATGGACAAATATGGACAAGAATGGACGATATGGACAAATATGGACAAATATGGACAAATATGGACAAATATGGACAAATATGGACAAATATGGACAAATATGGACGAAAGACGGTTCGGGCTGAGGGGTGCACTTTGATTACCATGAAATTATTACAGCATTACTTCTTTCTGGGAACTAGTAAAAATTTATTTAATATGAATAATATTGAAAAAAAGAAGCCAAAATAAGATACTAATTTCAAATTAAAAGAACATTAATATTCATTCAACTTTTGGTATCAAATGACTGTCGTTCTGCACGGTCCCTACGAAGCTGAAAAAAACCTAATCTCTTCTTTAAAACTTGACGATGAAGAAACATACACAAAAGATACCTGGATTAATTTATTTAAAAGAGCCCAGAAGAATTTTGTGCCCTTCCTATGTATTGCCAGAACAATTGTAGCAGGTGCTAAAGATACTTTTATTTGTTATCATTATGAAGGTGTTCAATTTTTTAAACATATTAAAATTACTGATAATACTGATAAAGCAGAAATGCGCGATCCTCTTTCACAAACCCCAATATTAAAAGTTAATATATTTTTTATTGCCTGCTTCAATCTTGTTAAGAAAAATGATCTATCTCCATGTAAATTTGAGGAGGTTATAAAGCCGTCTCAACAAAATATAGTGAACACAAAGGAATTATTGGAAATAGCTTTTGATGCTCTGAATGTTTTAGCCGCTGAGAAAGACAGCAATCATGAACAAATAGGAAGGAGTCAATATATTTTGGGCCACTCTATTTTTGGTGATGATAAATTGAACGGCCTACGTTGGCTCGCTTCTTCAATAAAATTTGGTTGCCCAGCAGATGATGATTCCGAATCAGATGAGAGTCCTTTATCAACTAGTCGAAGATTAGATCATAAAGAAGAGATCGAAGATACAGATCCCGATTCAAAACCAATGAAATTAGATCCAATAGATGATAGTTTAAATGCAAAGATCAAAGTTTTAGAGAAAGCTGAATGTAAATATGACGGCAGCTCTTTAAAAATAATTACCAGTGGTGCAGGATCGCAAGGGAAAAAAAATATCAGCAGGATCCACTAATATATTTGTACCTAAGAAACATTAAAAATAAAAAAGAAATTACCACAATAAGTGGTAATTTCATTCATAAAAAGCCTTATTAATTTATTGAGCTTTTCTAAAATCCAGCACCAACACGTTTAGGTGTAGAACTAACTCTCGATTTGACTAACTGACCAGAACTTTTAGCTTCTTCATTGATAGTCTTTACACCAATAGTCTTAACGCCTTCTAAAATTCTTAAGCAATCTTCAGCGATTATAGAGTCTTCAGAACATCTAAGAAAGGTATGATCATAACCAAAAATATCTGAATCCAAGTCCCCATTTCGTGTATGCATACGTAATTTCAAGCAATGTCCATAAGAACCCTTATCAATACATTCTGGAATTTTTTCATAATCATCATCAAGGCCTTTTTTTCTCCTATCTGAGGAAAAACGAATTTGTATACCTCTAAATAATTCACGAGGTGCTCGTTGTTTGCATGGATATACAATTGCTGAAATCGTAAATGTAGCCAATTTAGTAATTTTGAAGGCCACCTTTGCAGCAAAAAGTCTTCTATTATCAAGAGAAACTAGTATGTCATTTATTTTAATGACAGTAATAGAAACATTTTTTCTCCAACCTTTTACGATCATATTATCTATCAATTGATCTAATGGAGTTCCGTCCATGGTTTCTTCACCAATTGAATCTTGAGAATATTTGACTTTTAAAATATCTTCTCCACGGATATCCATCATTTCGCTATTATCTTCGTCTAACCCCATTGAATTTTCATTATCAGATTTTAGCACGGACTTAGCAACCTCTGCAGTAACTTCAGATACATCTTTTTTAGCTCTTGCACGAGCTTTGTGAGCTGCATCTCGTTCTTTTTTCAACTTTCTGGTTGCAGCGACTTCTTCCCGGTTTTTAAAATATAACGCATTAATTTTGTCTTTTGAGACATCTAATGATTCACCAGTGATTTTTGGTTCTTCTTTTGTTTGTGTATCAACAAGTGTTTTTAATCTGGCTTGCGCTTCCGTTGTTTGTGCTCCCGGAGCTACAGCTACAAACGGATCATTTCTACTTAAAGTTAGAGTCATTTTATTACCTCAATATTATTAATTAACTACTATTAGAACAAATAAGTGTTTAGTTCATATAAACACATTGTTAATAATGTGTTAATTTTAAGGCGTATTGTGAGGGCGTTGAAGTGGTTTGTAGTGTTCTTAAAGAGCATATAAAATATTTTAAAAGTATGATAAACGGTCTAGAAGGTATTGTGAGGTAGTGTGAAGTTGGAAATTAATTTTAAAAATATTAATTACAAACCTTGGATAGATTAGTTAACTTATTGAGGTAAAAAGTTAATTTAATATTAATGACACCCTTATTTAAGCGAAATTTAGGATTTTAATTTGCATGAGACATACGAGCTGTGGTAAAATAAAGAACCTTAATAAAATTTTTTTGCTATATTTATGAATGAAACGTCAAATAAAAAATTTAAAATCGTTACACTGGGTTGCCGAACCAATCAATATGAATCACAAGCTTATCACGATCAACTGCTCGCTCTTGGATACACGCAGGCGCATGAAGGGGACAAAGCAGAAATTTGCATTGTCAATACTTGCACAGTAACGGAATCCGCTGATAGTAGTAGTCGACATGCAATCCGTCAGCTTGTTCGTGAAAATGAAGGTGCTGAAGTTCTTGTAACAGGCTGTTTTGCAGAAAGACAACCCGAAAAAATCCTTCAATTGGGCGGAGTGACTCATGTCGTGCCTAACAAAGAAAAAGAAAAACTTCTGGGACGTCTTTTTTCTGATGAAGAATTGCCCGAATTTGCAATTAAACATTTTGAGGCCCACACACGTGCTTTTGTAAAAGTGCAAGATGGGTGTAACTCCTATTGCACCTATTGCATTATTCCGTATGTAAGAGGAAGATCACAATCGAGAAATACTGGTGAGATTGTTAAAGAGGTTGAAGATCTTATCGCAAATGGCTTTAAGGAGATTGTTTTAACAGGAATTAATATTGGCGATTTTGATGGAGGCGTTTCTGAAGGGCAAACACCAGTACGTCTTGCAGATCTAGTTCGTATTGTCGACAAAATTCCTGGATTAGAGCGTTTACGTGTTTCTTCCATTGATCCTGATGAAGTGGACGATGATTTAGCTGATGCGATCTTGAATGGGAAAAAAACCTGTCATTCGATGCATATCGTGTTGCAATCGGGATCTAACGTTATATTGAAAAGAATGAATCGTAAGTATACTCGTCAAATGTTTTTTGACTCTGTTGAAAAATTGAAAGCCGCAAGCTCCGATTTTTCTTTCACGACCGATGTTATTGTAGGATTTCCTGGTGAAACTGATACTGATTTTCTCGATACACTCGATGTGATGCGCCAAGTGAAATTTGCTAAAGTACATATGTTCCCTTATAGCGATCGTCCCCGTACACGTTCCGCTCTTATGCCAAATAAAGTACCTGTAGATGTTATTAAAACACGAAAGCAGGAAATCCTTAGGGTTGCTGAACAAATGTCGTATGAATTAAGAGATCAGTATATCGGTCGCAAGATGTTTGTATTAACTGAAAGCAAAGATTCTTCTCATTCGAAAGAAATAGCAGGTCACACAGATAATTTTCTCAATGTACTCATACAAGATGAAAATCTTGTTCCTAATCAACTAGTAGAAGTAGAGCTTTTTGCTAATACGCCTAAAGGGTTGTTGGGACTTTTAATAAATTCAAAAGCGAATTAGTCTATGCGAATTCAAATTGCTGAGCGTTTGCGTCCCTATAGCCACTTGCCAGGCACACGTTTACTTCTTTCAGGAACTTCATATTGTCTAGAAATTTTCCCCGCACTTATTCGCATTTATGCTATTGAAACAAATAATTTGCGCCTAATAGAGCAAATTCATCTTCATATTATTGGGCCAGTGCAAGAATTTACTATTTTGCAGGACTTGGAAAATGGAAAAGTGACTGTATGGGGACATGCCTTGAATGGCTTTATACGGTATCATATCCTGAGTGAAAAAGATGGAAAAGGTGTAAGGCTAATTGTTGAAAAGGGGCCTGTTGAAGGTATTCAAATTAGATTTCACGAAACGTATTCTCGACTATTACTTGCAAAAGAATCACTCGATTTTTTTGTAAAAACAAATGAATTTTCTTTATCATCTCCAATACAAGGAAGCAGACTATCATTAGGAAATCATAAAGCGCAGGATTGGAATTTAGTAAAAAGACGATTGGATCTTACCGAAATTTTGCCTGTATGGAATCGTTTAGGGGAGTTAACTCCTTCTATTTCTCTAAATGATGTTGAATTTTCTAGTAATTTGATTTTGCTAAAAAATTGTGAAGAATTGATCCGTATGGAAAAAAGAGAAGAGATCGTTCAATCCTTCAAAAATCTTTTTCAAGCAGGGTTTAGCGATTTATTAGTTCCTCGATTAGTAGATAATCAGCATCACGGTTTCATTCCCGAAGGTAAAATCACACCGATGTTTACAGTTTCGCCTCTTGTCTTATTAAGCGAAGGATCACGACTCATTAGATCACTATTCGTTCAACAACAGGGGTCGGAGATCAAAATTTTACCTGTTCTTCCACCAGAATTTCATTGTGGAAGAATCATTCAGTTGAATATCCAAGGGGGGAATTTAAGCATCGAATGGACAAAAAAAACGATTCGACGACTTATATTTTATTCTACTGAGAATCAAACCTGTAATTTTGTCTTTAGAAAAGTGAATGAATATCGTTTAAAACGAAATGAGCAAGATAAGGGACAGATAGTATCAAAAGATACTCCCATTGCTACAGAAAAAAATTGTTATTACTTCTTTGATAATTTTAAATGATACAGTAAGATAGGCTCTTTATATATTCCTGTAAAAAATTTTAAATTTTCAATTCATAATGAACACAATGCAACCTACCGAATTCGATCCTAATTTTCTGGATCAATTAAATCGAATAATATGTATCAGACATCACGACCCTCATTCAATTTTGGGTCTGCATCCCTATTATGCGGGATATAAAGTGATTCGACTTTGGCGTCCTGGGGCTGACCAAGTGTATTTGGAAGTTTTTGGTGATATTGTTGAAGCTAAGAAAATTCATGGTGCTGGATTTTTTGAATACGTTGTCCCAGAACATACCACAAATAAAGATTATCGAATTTATTATCAAAATGGAATGTTAGTACAAGATCCATATTCCTTTCTGCCAACCTTTGGTGAAATGGATCAATATCTTTTTTGTAAAGGGGTGCATTATAAATTATATAATCGTATGGGAGGACGTCTTACAACCCATCATGGAGTGGCTGGATGTCGATTTGCTGTTTGGGCTCCCAATGCTAAAAGTGTTTCTTTCATAGGTGATTTCAATAATTGGGATGGCCGAGCAAATCCAATGCGAGTGTTAGGTTACTCTGGTGTTTGGGAAATTTTTATTCCAGGATTGAGTGAGGGGAGTCGCTATAAGTTTGAGATCCACACACAACAAGATGAAGTGTTATACAAATCCGATCCTTATGCTTTGGCAGGGGAGTTTCGACCCTCAAATGCTTCCGTTATTGCAAATACAGAACGATTTGAATGGAATGATCAAAATTGGTTAGAACAGCGCAAAATCAATCGTGATCAATCTTATCCTTTAAATATCTACGAAATCCATCTAGGTTCCTGGAGAAAAAGAGATGGTCAATTTTTAAATTATCGTGAAATTGCTCATCAATTAGTTCAATACTGTAAAGAAATGTGTTTTACGCATATTGAATTGATGCCTATTCAAGAACATCCTCTGGACGAATCATGGGGATATCAGATATCAGGCTTTTATGCGGCTACAAGCCGTTTTGGCACCCCTGAAGACTTTCAATATTTTGTAAATTATATGCATCAGAATAATATTGGAGTTATTCTTGACTGGGTTCCAGGGCATTTTCCTACAGATGAATTTTCTTTAGGACGCTTTGATGGTTCAGCATTATATGAACATGCCGATCCAAGACAAGGGTATCATCCGCACTGGCATACATATATATTTAATTATGGACGACATGAAGTTGCCAATTTTCTTATTGCAAATGCGCTTTTTTGGTTTGAAGAAATGCATATCGATGGAATGCGGGTCGATGCTGTAGCATCGATGCTCTATTTAGACTATGGTCGTGAGGATAATGAGTGGATTCCGAATGAATATGGTGGAAAAGAGAATTTACATGCGATCGAATTCCTTAAACATCTCAATTCTATTGTGCATGATCGTTGTCCGGGCATCTTGATGATTGCAGAGGAGTCTACATCATTTTTAGGTATCACACATCCATTGGAGAAAGGCGGAGTTGGATTTGATTTCAAATGGAATATGGGTTGGATGAATGATACACTTAGATATTTTTCAAAGGATTCCATTTATCGAAATCATCATCAAAATGATTTAACATTTGGTTTAATATATGCATTTTCAGAAAAATTTATTTTAGTCCTTTCGCATGACGAAGTTGTTCATGGGAAGAAAAATCTTCTTAGTAAGATGCCTGGGGATATGTGGCAGCAGTTTGCAAATTTACGACTTTTGATCAGTTATATGATCTGTCAACCAGGAAAAAAACTCCTATTTATGGGTTGTGAAATAGGGCAGTGGAATGAATGGAATTGCAAATCGGAGATCGAATGGTTTTTACTCCAGTTTCCTACACACAATACTGTTCAAAGAATGGTAAAGGAAATTAATCAATTTTATTTAGATCATACAGCCTTGTGGGAAAGAGATTTCAATTATGAAACATTCCAATGGGTGGATTTTTCCGATATACAAAATTCTGTTATTAGCTATTTACGTAAGAGTTCTCACGAAAAACTTCTTTGTATTCATAACTTCACTCCAACCTATCATTCTGAATATATCGTTCATATTGGAGATGTGTATGAGATTCAAGAACTTTTCAATAGCGATGATCAGAAGTATGGAGGGTCTGGAAAGTTAAATCACAAACCAAAGATCATCTATGGATCGAATGGACAATGTTGTGGACTGCAATTACAATTAGCTCCTCTTGCAACAATGATTTTTAAAATTGGATAGGGGCTGTAGCAAAAAAAGAAAGCGAAAGAGGGCTTTCGCACTCCAAACGCTTTGCGTAGCTTTAAGAAATATTTATGCTACTAGTACTACAGATCCCAAAGCTACGCAAAGCGTTTAGTAGGTAAGGGGCAGGCTTTCGCCAGCCCCTCCCTGTTATCGCAATAGGGTTAATTCCCTATATTTACCGGCATGCATTTTTCTTGCACCGGGCGGTGCCCTTAATGATTGCCCTTAC
>JACDES010000110.1 GCA_013816265.1 Parachlamydiaceae bacterium
TTTCATTTACAGCTATTAAAGAATAAATATATTCTTTTCCTGGTTTGCGATTATGATCGTTAAATTCAAGAATTGAAGTAGATGGTATGGATATAATAAACTCATCATCTCGATAGACAAAATACGATCTTGCTGAGGGATCAAGACTTGCTTTCCATGTTAAATGGTTTACAATATCGGTTTGGGTTAAGAAACGATTCTTAATAATTTTGTTTTTTAGATGTCTGGGAGGAAGTACGCCAACTTTTCCTCCTTTTTCAGCTATAGAAATATTAACAATAGTCGAAAAATCTGTTCTTATTACGTTAAAAGAAGGGGGGGTTGATGGTGTAATAGCATTTGGATTAGCAGTTAAATTGTCTATGATAACAGTGTTAGGAGTAATAGAAAAAACTGATGTAAATGTATAAAGCCTATCTCCGCTAGGGTTTACAGCGGGGGAATTGACATCGATATGTGTAAATGAATTAATGGCTTTAGTTCTTGTATCAACTAATGCAATGTGACCGTTGTCATCAATATCTGAATAAGGAAGATAAACTATTGGAATGTTGGGATTAGGATTAGCTGCAATTTGAGTAGTATAAAAATTTAGATTTATATTGTTCTCTCTTATATCATTTTCAGCATTAAAAACCGCAATAAATGATTCCGGTGATTCTACTCTACTTAAAACAATATAAAGTGTTTTGTTATCAGGTAATGCAACGATTTCGTTGCCTGCGCCGTCTAACTTATTGTCAAAAATTATCGTGTTGTTAGTCGTATTAAATTTAACCAAATTGGTAAGATTATCAATAAAAGATCCATATATTAAATAAACACTCTGACCCCCTTGAGTAATTGTAATACCTCCAGCATTTGCTCCTGTAAAATTCTGATAAACATCAATATAATTTTCAATAACGTTGCTTGATGTATCTAAAATTCCTAGTACTATTTTTTTTTGCGGATTTCCTTGCTGATCTGGTCCTTCCATATTAACATATGCTTTTGTTCCACCAGGGTTAAAAACAATTGATCTAGAGGCCAGATTAGTTATAATTTCTTTTTTTAGCTGACTAGTTCCTGTGTCATAAATTCTTATACTTTTATTTCCTAATACGTATAAGAGTGTACCAGTTGGGTTTACGGCAATTTTGTTAATAACAAATGAGGGAAGTTTTTTAAACAAGCTGGTTGTATTTGTTAAAGAGTCATAAAGCGTTATAAAACCATCTGGAAAGGCATTCTTTGCAACATAAACATCGTCTGCTTGAAGTTGACAAAAATTCAAGCTTAAAATTAACAAAAGATTTAATAATAATTTCATTTTCACCTCAAAGTTGTTTTTTAAAATACTAATATCATGAATAAACATATAAAGAATAGCTAATATTATTTATTTTATGATAGTGCTCTAGAAGCAGCCTAAGGCCTAATTTATTTGATCATGCCTAAATAAAATTGTTAATTTTCTTTTTTAATGAAACGTTCTCTGAGGTTCTCTAGATATAGATAGATGACCGGGGTTAAAAATAGGGTGATCATCTGAGAAACTAACATTCCACCTATGATGACATATCCCAAAGGCTGACGTGATTCGGCTCCTGCACCAATTCCTAATGCAATAGGGAGTGCTCCCATTATCGCTGCGACTGTCGTCATCATGATTGGTCTAAAACGCACCAAACATGCCTCGATAATAGATTGCTCGGCACTCTCTCCTTTTAATCGGATATTATTTAATGCAAAATCAACAATCATGATCCCATTCTTTTTAACAATACCGATCAATAATATAATTCCAAGAAATGCGTAAAGCGAAAGAGGCTTTCCAGCAATATACAAAGTTAATAATCCTCCTAAAATTGCTGGAGGCAGCGTAGAAATAATTGTGAGAGGATGTATATAGCTTTCATAAAGAATACCAAGGACTATATAAATAGCAAATATTGTGACAATTATCAACCATGAAAAGCTATTTATAGCCTCTTCAAATGTTTTTGCGGCACCTTTTACATCACCGGAAACTTGTGCAGTTGAAGAGGTGGTAGCATGTTCTCTTAATTTTGTAAGGGCATCACTCAAAGCAACGCCGGGAGCTAAATTGAAGGTTATAGTCACTGCGGGAAATTGAGCGAAGTGATTAATGCTTGCTGCTCCCACACCCTCTTTCCATGTTGCTACAGCATTTATAGGTATTAGCTTATTCGTGGTCTTGGAGCGAACATATATATAATCAAGAGATGTTGCACTTTTTTGAAGATTGCGGTTCAATTCCAAAATGACATCATATTGATCGATCGGCGTTTGAATACGAGAAACGCGATTTCCTGTATAACCTAAATAAAGAGGTGTTTCAAAATCCAATGCATCGACACCTAATGTAGAGGCAAGATTTCTATCGATATGTAAATCATATTGTGGAGTTTTTATTTCAAGATCTGTTGAGATACCTTGAAAGGTTGGATCATTTTTCATTTTTTCAAATAATGTATTGGCTGCCTTATATAACTCTTCGGAGTCTAGACTTTGCATAAGATACTGATAAGCACCTCTTACCTGTACACCAATATTAAGATCAATAAGTGGAAGATTTTTTATATACACATTCACTCCGGGAATGTCTTTAAGTTTTTTATTAAATTCCTGAATTAATATTTTAATTGCTTTCCTTTTATTTCTAGGAATCATTTTAATGAATACAAGGCCTTGACGATATTCTGGTGTAGCTGCGATAGATGTCAGAGAAGCAATAGAAGGTTCTTGTTTTAAAACTTTAATTATTTCATCTTGGTATTGAATCATTTGTTCGGATGATGTCCCCTGTTCTGCTTCTGTATAAGCGATGATAAATCCAATATCTTCGTCAGGAATAAAGTCTTTTGGTAGAATGAGGAAAAAAAATATACTGAATAGAACGCTAGCAAGTCCTACCATTAAAGTTGCAAAACGATGTTCTAATACTATCTTCAATCCATTTTTGTAATGGCCAAGCATCCAATCATTAAATTGCGATGAGTGAGCGGCAAAAGATCCAGAATGTAAAGCATTACGAGGAGGTAAAAAACGACTACAAAGCATCGGCGTTAGTGTTAAAGAAAGAATACCTGATATTAATGTGACTATCGTTAATGTGATTGAAAATTCTTGAAAGAGCTTTCCTATTATTCCTGCCATAAAAATCAATGGAATAAAAACTGCAATAAGAGAAAGTGTCATAGAAATGATAGTAAAGCTAATCTGTTTAGAGCCATTGACAGCAGCTTCCATAGGGGTTTCGCCCCCTTCTATTCGCCTTACAATATTTTCTAAAACAACGATAGCATCATCTACAATGAAACCTATTGCAAGGATTAATGCAAGCAAGGAGAGGTTATCGATTGTATATCCAAGCAAGTACATCGCTCCAAAGGTACCTATAATGGACATTGGCATGACGATTGAAGGGATAATTGTATCGCGCAACTTTCCCAAATATAAAAAAATCACAAGTACAACAAGAATAAAAGCAACAATCAATGTCAGCTGCACATCTTTAATTGATGCACTGATAGATTCAGATCTATCAAAAAGAGTTATAAGATCTAAAGAACCAGGAAGCTGCTTTGTCAGGGAAGGAAGTAATTTCTTAATATCATTTGCTACTTGAACGGCATTTGCTCCAGGTTGACGTAGTATAGCAAGTGTGACATTTGGCTGATCAATCTGACGCTCGATAAACCTTTTTTGACTTCTATCATTTTTTAGGCTATCTACAGATATGCCTAAATCTTTGATTCTAACGGGGGATCCATTTCTATAAGCAACAATGATAGAATCGTATTGCTTAGCTTTAAGTAACCCACCGTTATCAGAGAGAGGACTCGATGTATAAGTTCCATCAAATTGGCCTAAGGGTAAATATTGGTTTTCTCTCGCGATGGCATCAGCGATATCTTGAGCTGTGATTCCCATTGAGGCGATAATTCCAGGTTCAATTTGAATTCTAACAGCTGTTGGAGATCCATAAATATTTACATCTGAAACACCTTCGATGATAGAGATTCTTTGACCAATAAATGTGTTAGCGTAGTCATAAAGTTCACCTTGTGTAAGTGTGGGAGAGGTGACTGTAATATACATGATTGGGGCAGCAGAAGGGTTTACTTTTTTGTATGCAGGCTCTTGTGGTAAATTTGGAGGTAATTGAGGTCTTGCAAGGACGATAGCTGTATTTACATCTACTGCTGCTAGGTCAATATTTTTGTTAATTTCAAATTGCAAAACGATTGTTGTGATACCCATTTGATTTGTTGAAGTTACATATTTTATTCCTGGGATTGCCATGAACTGTTTTTCTAAAGGTGTCGCTACCGTGTTTGCCATTGTAGTAGGGTTGGTGCCTGGGAATGGCACCGTCACTGTGATTGTAGGGTAATTGACATCAGGGAGATCACTTACTGCCAAATTTTTATATGCGGCAAAACCAAGCACAATGATAGTGATCATCAGGAGTGTCGTCATGACAGGTCGAAGAATAAAAGGTGCGGATGGATTCATTTTGGTGAAGATCCTGTTGGGATATAAACCTTATTACCTGGACGTAAATTGAGTTGACCTTGAGTGACAATTTTTTCTCCGGCATTGACCCCTTTTTCAACGAGAACCATGTGATCTGTTGAATCACCTTTTACGATCAGACGATATTCAACTGTTGATGTTTCTGGAAGATAGACATAGACGTATGGCCCATCTTGACCGACTTTTATAGCTTCTACAGGAATTAAAATGGCATTGGGTTGAACACGAAGTTCTATTTTTATTTTTACAAATTCGCCTGGCCAAAACATTTCATCTTCATTTGGTACTGTTCCTTTTAGTAAAATCGTTCCTGTTGTCGTGTCGATATGGTTATCGATGAAATAAATTTCACCTTCTCGTGGTTTTGTTGGAGCTTGGGGTAATAGGGCAAGAAATTTAAGTTGTTTTTTTTTGTTTTCCATTGATTTTTGAACTTTCACAAAATCATTTTGAGCAATATTGAAGTGGATGTCAGCCGGTGTGATTGTTCGTATATCGGAAAAAGCATTTGGATCATTGGCTGTGACAAGGTTGCCAGGATCAATATTGTATTGACTGATTTTTCCATCAATAGGGGAAGTGGGTGTTGTCCATTCGAGGTTTATCTGTGCGAGATCAATATCAGCCTGATCGCTTAGTATCTGTCCTTTGGATAGTTCGACATTACTGACAAATTGATCATATTCAAGTTGTGATAAATATTCTTTTTTAACGATGTCATTATAACGAGCGACCCGTTCTTCATTGAATTTTAGGGTTGCTTGATCTTTAATTAAAGAGGCTTTAGCTTTATCTAAGTTTGCTTGAAAAGGCCTTGGATCGATTTTATAAAGAGGATCGCCTTTTTTTACATATTGTCCCTGTTCGACAAAGGCTTCTTGAATGATTCCGGTTACTTGAGGGCGAATTTTAATAAAATCTAATGAGTTTACGTTTCCGATTACATCGATATAAATAGGAACATCTTTTTGTATAACATCTGCAATTTTTACAGGATAAGTTGGAGCTTCTTGTTTGGGATTGGAATTACAACCATAAAAAAATGCCAAGCTGAGAATGATATAACGAAAGGCAAAATTTTTAATTTTCATTATGAAAAATCCCTAATAATCGTAAGGTTAATGCAAAGAAATTACTTTATATAAGTAAAGAATTCGAATCAATCTCTGAGATTTCTCAATTTTATGGTTTTTTTCCACTATCCATATGGAACACGTTAAAAACCCCGGGTATTTGGGATAATTTTTTGTAAAAATCACCTAATTTGCTTTGTTTTGGCATTTTTTCTTTTCTCACTTCATCTACCCTAGTTTTTACATGTAAAAACAATCTTGCTGCTTCATCCACCCTTTTATCTGATTGAGCACTATATTTTTGTACATAAGCAGCAACTTCGTCCACACGACCTCTTAGGGGGGCAAATTCAGCTTCAACCCTTTTCTCTACTTCAGCAACTGTCATATGTTGCTCAACGATCTCTGATTTCTCTTTTTCACGTCTAGTTACAACTCTTGAAGTTTGTTCAATTGCTTCTGCTCGAACTTTACTTTTTGTTCCTATAGAGAGAAATTTTGAAACAAGCCCTAAAATCATGTTTGCACATCCCTGAGAAACTTTTTGCCCTTCCTCTGAAAGACTACTTTCATCTACAGAAGGAAGTTGAACATGTTTTAAAGTTTCGCCAAGTGTATCTCGGACTACATTCATGGTAACATAACCTGTCGTACTCGAACGAACGCCCTCGCTTACAGATAATTTAGCTAATTCTTTTGTCATTTTTTTTACAATTGCTTTTGGAAAACCTATTTCCAGCAATTTCTGTAAAGCTAGATTAGCTATTTTGATATTACCGAATGAAATAGCCATTGAAAAGCCCGTCATTATAGATGCTGCTCTACTAACAAATTCTTTATCGGTCATTGCTTCGTCTGAATCAATGTTGTGTTCACGTAATGTTTTTAGGTTTTTTATAACATCTTCGAATTGACCTTCTACCTCTTTTCTGGAATCATCCATATTTTTCTTGATCATTTTGCTTGCTTCTCTAACTTCTGCACGCTCATCTAGTGGTAATTCCTCAATTAATCTTTCTAAAGGCTCTAAATAGGGATGCATTCTTATGTCTTCTTCATATAATTGTTCATTGTGAGTTTGTTCAAGTTCCACTCCCTCTTCTTTAAGGCCTTTCACGGGTTTATTTATCGCTCTCTTAAGATGAGCCGTCGTTGCTTTCTCTGATTCGCCCCCTGCATAGATTATTACTCCCGTTGCTGCTATTGCTGTTGCAAGCTTTAAAAAACCAAATGCCTTAGGGGTATCTTTAATATAGGTTTTATAAAAAACTCTACGAGCCGCTTTCTTTATTAGCTGGGTTTCAATTTCCTGTAGCTCCTCTTGCATAGGTTTAAACATATTACTATATTCTTTCGAAGTTCTAAAATCCTTTGGAAGCTTATTTCTCCTAGCGGCATCCAATGCCCAATGTTCACTACGACGAGTTTTGGGTTCTAAGACTGAAAAAGATTTCTTGGACATTAAACGATTTCCCACACTACGGCCTACTGGTTGTAAAACATTTACAACAAACCCTTTATCAATCTGCTTACCTTTTTTTGTTCTAGCTGCCATAGCGAGGGCAACAATAGTTACAGCGCCAGCCATTTCAATTTTAGTTTTTTTAGTAGGGGAAGAAAAAATAGGCTTTGTATCAGATCGAATTGGAGAATCTCCACTTACAGTACTCATAAATACCCCCTTTTTTATATTTTAAAATTTCTTTTATTTATTTTACTTATAACTATATTATAACAAATTAAATTAATAAAAGTAACTAAATATTTAAACTAATTTGTAATAATTGTTGAATTTAATTAATTAACTATATATAATTAAGTTGTGATTAAACTAACTAACAAACAAAGGTTAAATATGATAAACTTTGATTCTTTCGGCGGCCCTAGAATTTCTTCAGATGAATTTAAAAGTGATGAAAAAAACACCGATATGGGTAATAATTCTTCTTCAAATAAAGTGACTGAAGAGGCGATTCGTGATATTGTTTCTGATACATTTGGCGATTTATCAAAAGCACTTGATAACTTTCATCCTAATGAAGCTATAGAAAAGGAATTCGCTGCTAATGAAGAGATTTTAGATAGATTAACAAATAGATAATGAATAGTTCAAATAAATTGAAAAAAAACCTGTTATTACAAAAATAAATTGTATTGGCAGGTTTTTTTTATTCTGTTAAGGTTTGTTTCCTTTTCCAAAAAAGTGAAATAGTGATGCTCCTCTTTATTTTAATAAATTCATCATGCTCTAAAAAGGCATAGTCTATTTTCAAAGAGGGTGTTTTTGTCTTTGATTATGCAGAGAAAAATACCTTAAATAATCTATGACTTACTTACATTACTCCTATTTTGACCAATTTAATAACAAAAACAATTTTCTTAATAATTAAGATTAATAATATAATGAATATGTCAAATAATTTATATATTGATTGGCTTAAATCTTGAATTAGTGTTATTTTGTGGAGGTAACATGTCAACTCCTATTTCAGAAAACATTTCTCCGTCCTCAATCCCAGAAACTGGGAAACCCCTTAATAAAACTGAAGCAGATATTGTTACTCAGGCAGCTCAATCAAAAATTTCAGATCTAACCTCTCCGGAATCTGAGAGTCTTTTTATTGAAAAAATTAAAAACCATCTTGAAGCAGAAAAACAAATATCTTATCTTGACTATTCTATAGATCAGATAAAGAATGAAATTTTAACTTTTGAAAAAAAAGATGATAATTCCAAAGAATTAAAAAAATTAGAGGGTGATCTTCTTCAATTAGAAGAGCAAAAAAAAACATACTTAAAAATAATGATTGAAAATTTAGATTCTCAATCAAATCAATTTATCAAAAAAATCATTCAATTAATTAGATCTCAACCAAGTATTTTCGCTGAAAAAAATCATCTTTTTTCAGAAATTACCCATTTAGGATTAAAAGGATATAAGCATCCTGAATCTGAATATATTCAAGAAATTTATTCAGGTCTATCTGCAAAAGAATATTCAAAATTTCGTGCTTCGGATGCTATATTATTACTAAGAGAAGTTTTATCGGGTACAAAAATTCCGGGCATTGAGACAAAAGAAGAAGTAGAGGGTTTAGCAAGAATTTGTCTACATAGACAAAATTTTAGAAACTTTATAGAAAATTATCCCGTGGATGCAATTTTTTCTTTTCAAATAACAGAGGAATTAGAAAAAATAGTCCCAAATTTGTCGTCTCTGATTCAAGCATTAATTGATCCAGAAAAAGTAAAAGACAAGGATCTTCTTTTATCAAAAATAACTACATTCGACAATGGAACTCAAAGTTTTGTCATTCCAGGAGGATGGAAAGGACATTATGTGAGTTATGAATTTAGAAAAAATTCTGATGGTACTTTGGATTTCATTTTACATAATAGAGGAGATCAGTGCAGTGATTCTCGTTTTCACGGTACTTTAGAATATAAATCAGGAGATAAAACCTATCGAAGAACAAGTGTTCCAATCAGAGTCTCAAAGGAAGTTCTTCAAAACCCAGAATTCATTTCTTTTTTAGTTACTGAAGCAAATTCATCTGTAAGAGACAGCAAAGCTGTTTCGGTTTATAATAAATTATATGATTTTTTAATTACTAAGGGAAAAGGTGTCATTCAAACCTCTGAACAAGAAAAACTCCTCACCCATTTAATTCCACTATCAAATAATTTAGCCCTCGGAGAATATAAAGATGCAATTGATTCTACGATAATGAAGCTAATCAAATCGGATCCTCATTTTCATAGCCTCCAACTTTTTGGGACTTGTGTAGAATCAAATTCAACCCCTCCAGAAAAATCATTAGCTCCTCCTTCCGTGCATCGCGCATTAAAAAGTTATGGTCTTGGAAAAAGAGTTCATCAACTCAATAAGCAATATTTAATCGGTTTTAGTCTTGAAAAACTGAAAATTCATGATCTTTTTGATGGTGCAGATGAATTAATAAAACAATTTTCTTATGAAGCAACCTTAATTAAAAAACTAGATGATTTAAAGAAAGCAATTAAAAACAATAAAGAATCAAATTATGGGAAAGAAGACAAACAAAAAGAGGAGCTTTATATTAAAAAACAATTTATTGACATTCTTAAAACATATAGATCAATTCTTATGAGCTCTTCCCTTTCTGAGGAATTGTTTAAACAACTTAACTATGAGTTAGATATTCCAAGAATTCTATATGTTCATGCATCAAAGAGAGCCTCCATCCTTTTGGATAAATTAAATAAACCTCCCAAGAAATCGTCGATAGATATCAATGAGACAAAACAATTAATTAATAAACTTCATATAAAACTTATTGATAAGTCTGTTTTAAGTTTACTTGATGATAAAAAATCAATCGAAGAATACTCTTTTCATATTTTACTTGATTTGGAATTTTCCGCTTTAAAAGATGAATTAAAAACAATCAATCAAACCTATGAGGGACAAATCAAATTATATGCCTTTGAAGCCCTAAAAAAAAGATGTCTCAGAAATCTAGAGATTCTTTCAAGCAAGGAAGAAGCATCACAAATATTTCAAGAGATCAATCATCAAAAATATGAAAATTTAGAAACGGAGATGCAGCAATATATTAATGAAGTTCATAAAAAAATCATCGGTAAGAATAATGCATCCAGTTTACTTGATGATAAAGAAGCACTTAAAGAAATGAACTATGTTGATCTATGTTGGATAGAAATTTCTGCCTTAAATCGTCAATTTACAACAATAAAAACAACTTATGAGAAGGCCATACAATTATTCGCATTGGAAATCTTAAAAAAAAGATGTCTCAGAAATCTAGAAGTTCTTGCTATTCCTTCTACTAAAGAAGAAGCCCTGGAAAAACTTAAAGAAAGTCATGCCCAAAAGCGTAAATTATTGGAATTTGAATTAGAAAAGGATTCAGAAAAAACACAAAAGCTTCAACAATTCGATGAAAAAACTCTTGAAGAATTAAAGATAATCGAAAAGAAATTTTTATGGCATTCAAATATTGCGAAGTTATTGAATTCTGAAATAAGCCCTGAAATTGAAAAATTAAAACCTAAGTCCTAAATACCAATATGTTAGGTCCTGTATCAGATGAATCCAATGGACTACTTATAAAAAATCCATTTACAAATTCTTTTCTTAAAAGGGGATTTATTAGAGATTTAGCATTAAATAAAATTTCTAAAGGTGCTTCTCTCGATACTGCGACCTCGGCTCTTTCATGCCAGCCCTTCACCCATGATTCGCGTAATTTTTTTCCAACCTAAACCCGAGCATATGTTACAGCTTCTTATAATAAAGGTATTTAAATGATTCTATATTTTTGGATCATCACACAAACGAGAGGTTAATAAGACTTGAATTTATGTAACATCTCGTATTTGAATCGCCCTGAAACGGGCTCCGCCCTTTTTTTTTATTTACCCAGAGTTCCCTCTGGTCACTCTGGGCTTTGAACCAATGCTGTCAAAATAAGAAATAAAGTGAGAATCGCCTTGTTTTTATTACAGATCTTTATCCTCAATTTTTTCTAAAG
>JACDES010000111.1 GCA_013816265.1 Parachlamydiaceae bacterium
GATCATAAGTCACCCCATATTTTCTAATATTGGGTGACTTATGATCATTCAACCCCGGGAGCTTTCGCGTAGTCCAAATGGGAAATTTTAACTAGAGGCTGGTATAATGCTAATTAAAAAAACTGTAGTCCTATAACCCAAACTGCAAAGAGTATCACTATTGCAAGTACGGGTTTTCCTCCTGGAACAATCTGAGCAAAAGGAAGATGTTGATAATAGCGTCCTTTCCATACCATCAAAGCTGGTAAAATTCCAAATAAAATAACAGCTCCGAATCCTCCTGCATAATTAAGTGCCATCAGGAAGATTGTTGGGTAAATCAGAGCCAATATAAAAGGAGGTCCTAGTACCAAAGCTAGTAAAAATATTTTACCAGACGGCGTTTTCTTAACATTCAAACCATCGGCAAGGAAGTCAACAAAGCTTAAAGCTACACTTAAAAATGAGGTGATGATAGCAAAAAAAGCAAAGGCTTCTGCAATATCAACGATCCAAGAGAACCCCACAGCATTTTTGAGGGCATGTGTGGCAATTTCACCTTGATCCAAAGCGAGCTTAAATTCAGATAAGGGAACAATTCCAAGGATTAACCACTCCCACATCAAGTAAATAAATAAGGGGATGACGCTACCGATGATAATGATCAACTTCAATGAACGAATATTACCATGCATATATGTAGTTAAGCTAGGGACCAGGTTATGAAAGCCAAAAGAGACGATCACAGCAGGTATCACCCAAGTTGCAGCGCTCCAATCACGATGCTTAAGTAAATCTGGATTTACATATTTTGCTCCCAATACAACTAAAAGGGCATAAAAGAGGATTAGTCCAAGCATTAATAATCGATTGAACCAATCGACAGCTTTTGTTCCCATATAAATTAATCCACCAAAAAGGATGCAAAACATTAAGCTGCCAATCCATGCTTTAATTTGGGCACCTGTCATTTGCTCGATAAAATCTGTTACAAGGGATCCGCTAGCTGCAATGTAGGCAACCATTAGGGAATAAAATAAAAATAGAAAAACGGACCAAGTGGCAATTTTTCCATAACGGCCTAAGGTTCGTTCCGCCATGGTAATAATACTAATTTCTTTGCCATACCATAAGTTAACTTCTAAAAGTAATAAACCGGTCGTTACCATAAACAACCAACAAACAAAAAATACAAAAAAGGAGGGTTGAAATCCTGCAGCAGCACTTAAAACTGGAAGACCGAGCATCCCGGCACCAATACAACATCCAGCAACGAGCAAAATACCGCCAAATAAACTTCCCTGTTTTACAGGTTGAGTGTCCATAAGTTTTTTCCTAAGATAGTTGTAATAAATTTTCTTCTTTGCAAGTAGTCTTGGTTAAGAAGAGATGTTAAAAATATAAAAAAAGTAAAGGGCAGGATTATGAGTTGTGGCGCTGAGGCCACCAAAAAAAGAAGAAACCAAAAGTATTTAAGGGCGCCTGAGCGCTAGAATTTGTTTGCATGTAAAAATATTAACATAAAAGTTAGTTTTTAGCGATATTTTTTTTCATATAGATTAGGCATGTCGCATGTAGATTTGACTTTTTTCAATATGGGGTGGTGTTAGTGAGTTTAGAAAAATTTAACACAAAGACACGAAGACACGAACATACTTTACGCATAAGTTGTTAAAGCAATCCTGATATAGGAATAGGGGCTGTTTAAAACATGTGTAAGTACTTTAGTTGAATTCAACGCAGAGACGGGGACACAGGGAGACGCAGAGGGATTATATAAGTTAAATTGGGAAGTAAAATGCCTAGCGACCCTTTGTTAGCTCGGTAGAGCGTCTGTTCAAAGCCCGGAGTGACGCAAGGAACTCCGGGTAAATAGAAAAAAGATTAGAGCTCGGTAGAGCGATTCAAATCCGAGATTATTAAGTAAGGTGTTTTTAGCTGGATTGTGTTTCTTATCTTTAAGAGAGTCATCATATCATCGCATATTTGAGTCGCTCTACCGAGCTCTAATCTTTTTTCTATTTACCCGGAGTTCCTTGAGTCACTCCGGGCTTTGAACAGACGCTCTACCGAGCTAACGAAGAGTCGCTAGGCATTTCTCTTCCCAATTTAACTTATATAACCCCTCTGCGGCTCCCTGTTTCACCGTCTCTGCGTTGCTTTCAACTAAAGTACTTACACATGTTTTAAACAGCCCCTATGCCTATATAAGGATTGCTTTAGCAACTTATCGTAAAAGTATGGACACGAAGAAGTGGTGCCATCAAATCACATGGACCTTCTTAGTGTCTTTGTGTCTTTGTGTTTAATTAATTCCTTGTTTTTCAGCTTTACGTTGTTCCTGTCCCATTCGACCAAGAGCGTATCCTTGATAATCTACAAATTTAAGGAATCTTTCGAAAGCGGGAACTGTATCGCACACTAAACGTGCCATCTTTTGCGCGACTTCTCTATAGGTCACGTGACCTGCAGGGGAAGAGCGTAACTCGCAAATCCATTGCAAGGCTCGCAAATTAACATGGAAATACCAACGAATATTGAAGCCCATCGGAACGACATATTGTGCCTCTTCAGGGAGTTCGGCAGCAATTCTATCGAAAATTTCTTTTGCTTGATCTAAAGCGTTACAATACTCTTGCTCGTATGGTGTTCCTTGCATATCTGCAGGTACTGCATAGCCATAATCACAGGTAAGAAGTTGACGAGATTGTGTTAAGATGCGATGACGTTGTAAATCACGATAAGACCCAAAGTCTGTCACGATGTCAAAAGTGAAAGTTGCGTGTTCTAAACCCCTTGGAGAACGATGACGTCGATTTTCTCGTGCATTACAGCTAGCATCTAAGATGCGCGCCAACTCTTCATCGGATAAATTGCTGCAATATTCACGCAATTCAGGCAAGCCTCGATTTCCTAATGGAAATAGAAGAGCTGCTGCGACGTTTACTACGGCATCATTATCAAATGAAACAAGTCTCACACCAGATTCTAGTGAACGTGGACAATGTTTCAGATGTTCTTTTGCAATTAATTTAAGTTCCGTTTGCATCGCTTCACTAAATTGTGCATAGCCTTGATGTGTGCGATGTGTTGGATCCGCACGGCGAATGAAAGAAGGGATCACTTTAGCTAATTCTTCAGAACTTCGTTTACCGATATCTTGTAATTCTGCAAGATTTTGACAATTCAATTTATGGATCATGTGTTCAAAAAAACGTCCATTGCCATAGATTCCCATGTTTGTCATCGTACCGGCCGGGAGTAAACCTCGGAGGCAGTCGAGTACTTTTGCTCTCAAAGCAGCTGTGTAAGCCGTTTTTGAAATCGCAGGATCTTTTGGAAAACGTTTTTCGATCAATTCTGTCATTGGAGGGATCAGTCTGCTATAAGTGTCAAACAACATATTGCAGGTATTCACATAGATATCGCGATAAGCTGATGTCATCAAAATCGGTTCACGATAGAAAAGGTATTCCCCATTGACCTTTTGATCGAAGTAAATATAGCGCGTCGATTTTTCTAGCGGGGAGCCTCCGATACGATTGTCTTCGATGATTTTGGCTGCCATCATTGAGATGTTTTCGATAGCTAAATGAGCCCCACCTAATTCACCGATGGAGTCATCGCCATATCCATCTAAAATGCGGTCGTAGAAAGCTTGTGCTTTTTTTATAGCATCCATTTGATCGCGGGATGATTTGGCATCATCTTCTTCGGAATTATTTCCTACAATAGATGCAAAAGCAGTTTCTTCATCATTGGAGATAAATTCTTTTAGTAGAAGAGATCGTAGGCCAAGACCTGAACGAGAATACCTGGAAAATAGGGCGCCTTTAATAACTTCTGGCAAATTGCGTAAGACGAATATATGGCTTGAGTTATTCGTGACATATTTATTTAAAATCTTAAGCTGAATATCGGTAAATTCTTCATAATCGTCAGTCAACATAACTAAACCTTGGCGTATAGTTTTTTAATGAACGTGCAAATTAGTATTTTTGAAAATAATTCAGCGACTAGACTGCCATAAAGGTTCAAGTGATACAAGAAAAAAAGCAATAGAATCAGATTCAGTGTTTTTTAATTTTAATTGACTATAAAATTGTTACTATTTAATATAATGATATTAAATTTTAATTAAACTAATTGAGGAAATATGAAAATAGATTTTATAGTAAGTAATGAAGTTCCGCATGAGACAGTTTTTCTTGGAGATATTGAATATGAAGGACGCAAGTACGAATTAATTCAGAAAACATTTGTCTATAATGGTATGGAAAGGGTTTATGAGTGTGTAAAGGCTATATTTTTTTCTTGCATTACTCTTGGTCTAGCGGTCATATGTAAAGATGTAAGTGTTATCAATAGCTGGAAAGCAGCTCTTACCGGTAGAGTTGTAACAAAAATTGCAATATTAAAGTCAATTCAACCACAAAAAGTGGATCGAAATGTCCTTGCTCAGCCGACTAATATTGAATTGGCAAAAAATAAGTTAATAGAACTTAAGAATGATCGAAATTTTAATGGAGCAGTATATAAAATTTGCGGTGCATCTAGATCACCTGATGGAAGCTATAGCATCTTTGACGTAAGACATATTCTGAAACAAGAGGGGGCGTTTAAAATTGATCTTAGTCCCACCTTAACATTAACGATAAATGATATGAAAGAAGATGAAATGAATGATTTACAAGGTGAAGCTCTTCATGCCTTTATTTATTCAGTTAAAGAATTTATCTATATAAGTAAACACACACACACACACCTCACAGATCTTTATTGGAATAGGATGAGAGCAGGGTTATTTGCTCTAAGACTGGCGATTAATTGTTCTGCTCAAAAAATAGATGAAGCTGGAAAAAAAGAATTTGCTTTTAATCCACCCCACTATTTTCCTGAAACAAAAACAACTATAGCAAATGTGATTCGAGCCTTTTCGAAAATAGCTATAACAGGTTATTATAAAGAAAAAATAAATGGTGAGAATAAGAGTAAATCCTCAACGACTGTAATGAATGTATTTAATGATGGATTAGATGAAAACAAATGCTTATATCAAACTATTCAAGCAATGAAAAAAGTAGCTGAAGTTAGAAAGGAAACACCAATTCTCGAAACTTTAGAAGAAATGTATAGTATGATGAAAATGGATCATGCAAAGATTAGTTTAAAATAATTTAAGTTCCCTTCATAATATAGTTCTTCATGAAATTGTGATTTGTGGAGACTATATCGTATTTGAATCGCCCTGAAACGGGCTCTATTCTTTTTTTTATATACCCAGAGTTCCCTCTTCGGTCACTCTGGGCTTTGAACAAACGCTCTTTCGAGCTAACAAAGAAACGTTAGTTAGACAGGACCTGTAAACCTTGTTGATTTGATTCTCTTTGTTAGCTCGGAAGAGCGTCTGTTCAAAGCCCAGAGTGACCAGAGGGAACTCTGGGTATATAAAAAAAGGATGGAGCCCGTTTCAGGGCGATTCAATACATTAATTCTTCTTTTTATTAACCAATCCAAATGTGATGAACCAAAAAATTTTTAGTAATTGGTAGCAATGGAAAAATTAGACAAAGATACATTGGCGAAATGGAATCAACAAGGGTTGATTCCAGGTCCAAAAGAAACCGAAGAGAACTATATTAATAGGGCTCATTTTTGTTTTGATCTAGAACATCATTTAATAAAGGAAGTGGGTTCAGAACTTCCTTTTAATGTGAGCGACCGTGCCACTCAAGAGATATTGCATGAGTCTTATCCCAAAACTGAAAATTATTATGGAATAACACCTCAGTGGACGCCTGTTTTTTTTAGTAATTACCAACTGACATCTTGGCATGGGGGTTGTGCTTGGATTTTTCAATTAAATGAATCAACACCAACCGCCTCTTTTTTACAACTCAGGGCACAATTTCGTAATAAAGAAACCTATTTAGGAATTTATCGAAGGTCAGAGCTTATTGCTCATGAACTATCGCATGTGGGCCGTATGATGTATCAGGAGCCACAATTTGAAGAAATTCTGGCATTTCAGTCTTCAACATCATCTTTCAGACGATGGTTGGGACCAATTGTACAATCCTCAAAAGAAAGTTTATTTTTCATTCTACTTTTAGGAGTTATTATCTTGGCAGACCTTGCCGTGATAACATTAGATCATTCATATTCACATCAAGGACTATTTTGGTTGAAGTGGCTACCGGTCGCTGTGGTAGCACTTGCTTTGAGTAGACTTGGTTGGAGGCATTTGCAATTCAATCGATGTCTAAAGAAATTAGAAACAATTTACGGTAATAAACATACCGCTCAGCATCTCACATATCGTTTTTTAGATAGCGAAATTAAATTTTTCGCCTCTTCTTCAATCGAATCAATTAAAAATTTCATTAGCGAACAACAGACAAAATCATTTCGTTGGCATTTTCTAGCGACATTATATCCCCTTTAATCTCATAGCGAAGCGTCCATTTTTGTCCATATAGTCCATACAGTCCATATAGTCCATATTGTCCATATATTTCATGGACTATATGGACTATATGGACTGTATGGACTGTATGGACTGTATGGACTATATGGACTGTATGGACTGTATGGACGCTTCGGTGCAAGGGTTGCACTACGATGACTTTGGGCTTTCAAAAAGAAATGACACTGCATGAAATGAATGTCTAATCATTATTCTCTGATTGACGATGCTTTTTCCAAAAATAAATTCCAATAATGGCGCCAATCAATACCATGCAAGCAATAAAAATTTCAGTATAGCGATTCAGATAATATAAAATTGCGTCTAGATTTTCACCAAATTTAAACCCTAAGAAAAAATAAACTGATGTTGATATAAAGGCTGCTAAGCCATCACGCATTACAAACAAAGGAAAAGGCATTTTGGTTAATCCTGAGGACATGAAAAGGGCATTACGTACTCCTCCTGGACAAAATCTACCTACAATAAAGGTGAAAATCCCAAATTTGGCATAATAATGCCGTAGTAACATAAGACGTTTGGGGCTAAGAATATGTCCAAACAATTTAAATCGATACAATTTCGGTCCCAACAACCTTCCGATCCAATAAGCTTCCCACGCTGATAAATAGCAACCCACTAATATCCATAAGTACATTCTTAATGTATGATCGGGAATACATGTACTTGCTAAAGCGCCGGCTCCTAAAATAACGACATCTTCACTTATAGGTATACAGAGACCACTTAATAATAATAGAGAAAATAAGATCCAAGGTGCATGATGGGAATGTTCACAAATATAACTAAAAATCGATTCCATAATTTACAAATCACTTATCATATTTTCTGGATTGGACTCATTTTTCCATTCCACAATATTTGTTACTGTTGCTATTTCTGCGCCTTGTTTATTAATTATTTCGGCAATTTGTAATAAAGCATCTTGTTTGTATTCGTAAAAATTCACATCCGCCGTTTTTGATACGTATGATGAGACTTTTATTTCTAATGAGGTGGGTTTAAAATTAACAAAATATACCTCGATTTTCATTTTTCTATCTGTATGTGGATGGTCCATAAGATAGTCATGAATAGCATTTAGAATTTGTTTTATTGCAGAGATGTCCTTATAACGTAATTGAATTTTCATGTTTAATCGTTCATGAGTCATTCTGGATGGGGTTATGACGACCGTTTGATTAAAAATCGAATTGGGAACATAGATAGGTCGTTTGTCGAAATCACGTATTAGGGTCATATACCAACCAATTTCTTCTACATAACCTTCAATTTTTCGATCAGGAATACTTATCCATTCACCGATTGTAAATGGCTGAGTTAAATAAATCGTTAGGCCACCAAAAAAATTCGAAATAAATTGTTGCGATGCAAATGCTAGAGCTACTCCGCTGATCCCTCCAAAAGCGATCAGTGTTTGCATGTTACGGCCAGTGACATCCATTAGAAGGACAAGAGTGATAAGAAACGTTGCAATTGTCCCAAGCTTACTCATCAAGTCTAATTTACTTTGGGACCATTTGATTTCTTCATTGCGGCTCATCTCCATTGTGTAGTTTAAAAGAGACTTATTCCATCTAATTAAAAACCAACCCAAGGCCAAAACTGCAGCAACGCCAAAAATAGAATCGATATTTGGAATATGCTTTTGAAATATGCTCGAGGTAAGAATATCAAAAGCTGCGATAATGGCGACAAACCAAACTAAATAACTTAATGGTTTATAAAACGAGGAAACGAAACTTAATTTCCAGACTTTTTTCTCGGCACTATATTTTTGATAAAGTTTGAATAGTAATTTTTTAATGAGATAATTGAATACGAACACAAAAATAATGATTGCAAGAGCCTGGAAAATGGGTCCTTCATTTCCATCTAAGCTTTTCAAACAGAAATTAAAAATAGAACATGGTTCGGGTGACTCTGTAGATGTATTATTCATATAGAAATTACTCCCAAATATTTATTATACATACTATAGAAAGCGCAAAAGAAAATAAAGGACTAATTTACAAGGTGTTGTAAATGAAGTGTTTAAGAGCGATAATATTTGCTAATTTTTGTCTAAATCCTTATATTATTCGGATTATTAAAATTTATTTGTCCATTTCTATTAAAAAGGTTTCTATGAAATTAATAATGAATTCAATCGATACTACTTCTGTAATTAATTCCAGAAGAGCAGTCGAAGACGCGTGGAAAAAATATAGCGATAAACAAAAAGTGATCATCATCTTACTTTTAAGTGTTTTTAGTTTATATGGATTATTCAAGATCACCAAAAAATTATTAAACATTTCCTTTCGATCTATTAATCCTCTTCCAACAATTCATTCAGCAGTTGCAAGGATATTCATATCCACAAAAAATAATTCATCCCTTCCGAAAAAAACGGATCCTACACTCTTGCAAGCGAATAAAACGGATTTGGTTTCAAAGAACCAAAAAAAAATTCTTCCTGACGGAACTAGCATTGAAGGAGAAATCGAAAATGAGATGTTGAATGGAAAAGGAAAAATGACTTTTTTTGATCAAACAACATCTGAAGGTGTGTTCAAGGATAATAATTTGATTGACGGACATGGGATAAAAATCGTTGCTGCACCTGAAGATGAAGAAATAAATGATGATGAATATGAAGGTTGTGTAAAAAATGGGCAACCCAATGGTGAAGGAAAACTAACATATTCTAATGGAAATATTGCTCAAGGTGTGTTTTTAAATGGGATGCTTCATGGAAATTGTAAAATATTCAATGGTCAAAAATTAATTGAAGAGGGGTTTTTCCAAAATAATTTACTTCACGGGAAAGGAAAAAAAATACAAGAAAATGGAACGATATTAGAAGGGGAGTTTCTTTATGGTAAACTGTGTGGTCAGGGAAAAATAATTGAAGTTGGCGGTTTTACTAGAGAAGGGATGTTCTATAACGATCAACTCGATGGACCAGGAAAAGTTGAAAACAGTGATAAATCCATTCTCGAAGGAATTTTCAGTATGGGAGAAATTCACAAAGGAAAAGGTAGATCTTTTATTTCACCTACAGAATATTTTGAAGGTACTTTTGAAAATGGAAAATTATCTGGTGATAATAATTTACATGTAACTGCAAAGAAGTCGGTTAAAGGAAATTTTTTTCAAGGTCAAATACACGGACATGTGAATATCAAGTATGACAATGGAAAAGAATGGGATGGTACGATTTATATGTCCAAGCCACACACAGGAAATGGATATTACGAATCAAATTTAGGTTATACTGTTGAAGGATCCTTTTTGAATGGAAATCATTTTGGTAAGGGTAAAATAGATTATCATAACGGGGTTAGTGAAGAGGGCAACTTTCTGAATGGAAAGTTATCGGGAGTGGGAACGAAAATTAATAAATATGTAACAACGCTTGGAAACTTTAAAAATGGGATTGCCAATGGTGTTGGAATCCGAAGGTTATATAATGGAGTCATCTTTGGTGGTAATTTTTTCAACGGACAATTTAATGGTCCTGTAAATTTGGTCACACATGAGGGGCCTGCCGGTCAATTAATTTATCTCCATGATAGGCTTATAAATGGGGAAGGAATTTCTTTTGATGATGAATATCTCTATCAGGGAACATTTGTAGGTGGTGAATTAACCGGTGAAGGACTTAAAATAAATACTTTTGATGGCACCACTTTTGAAGGTTTTTTTGAAAATAGAAAATTATCCGGAGAGGGTAAAATTACCTATCTAGATGGTAAAGTATCAAAGGGGTTTTTTGTAGAAGATAAAATCTTTAATGGAAATGGATTTTTTATTTTGGGTAATGATACTTACGAAGGAAATTTTGTAAATGGATTATTAGAAGGTGTTTGTCACACAATTAATACAGATAAACCAAAAGAAGGATTTTTTAAGGCCTCGAAATTGATGAATGGTCATGGAAGAATCCATGTAGAAGTAAATGGTACAACGCAAATATATGAAGGAAACTTGAAAGAGGGTTTGTGTCATGGTCAAGGGAAATTGTGGTTTAATCAACAAGATTGGGCTGAAGGTTCCTTTGAAGAGGGATTATTTAAAGGCGTTGGAGTTGTTTTTTATGATGGTAACAGACATGAAGGAAATTTTATAGCTTATCATTTGTATGGCGAAGGTAAAATGATTTTGAAGGATGGATCCCTATTTGAAGGGGATTTTAAGGGACAGTTTTTAAAAGGGCGAGCAAGAATGTTTGATGGTTCGATTCATGAAGGAGAGTTTTTTAAAGCAAAGTTAAATGGATTAGGGAAAAAAACTTATCCAAACAAGGTGATCGAAGGTGTTTTCAGAAATGGCGAATTAAATGGCTACGGAAAAATAATTGAGAAGGATAAGGATACCATCGAAGGATTGTTTAAGGATAGTGTACTTGTAGTATATGATTCTTAGAATTAATTCAAATTTTACACTAGGAAACTAAGCGACAAATGTTTTTTATACCTTTGGAGGTTAGCGTCAAACGTAGACATATTGACAAATTTGGCGCTTCATAACAAAGCGAAAGAGGACTTTCGGAAAGCGCCGATTAAAATCGGCTAAGAATCGCGGATGAGAGAGCCGCACACTGAAGGTTAAAGCAAAATCACAGTGGCTACGAGTCATGCGCGGATAACCGTA
>JACDES010000112.1 GCA_013816265.1 Parachlamydiaceae bacterium
ATAACCTTACGGTTATCCGCGCATGACTCGTAGCCACTGTGATTTTGCTTTAACCTTCAGTGTGCGGCTCTCTCATCCGCGATTCTTAGCCGATTTTAATCGGCGCTTTCCGAAAGTCCTCTTTCGCATTCTTTTGGCTTAGATCACTTGGGTTGATCGTGTACTTATTTTTTGTACAAATCTAAAATATCATCTTTATTTATCGTTATTTTCAGCTCTTCCTGTTCAGGCGTGAGTCGATTAACAACACTGTAAGCATGTATGATACCTGCCGTCGCTGCCGTTTTTGCTATATAGGTTGATACATTCGCAAGGGGCTTCCATTTTTTTGCTACAGATAAGCCTTCGAATAAACCTCCGCCCACATGAATCATAAGATCCGATACAATATTTTTTCTATCTTGTAAAAAGTTCAGCGGTTTGAAGTAACGCCAAAGAACAGATCCCGTCCACAGAGCATACCCCGAAGCGCTTAAGAGGCCTTTATATTTTATTAGAGGCTCAACAGCACTTAGTTTGCAAATCTTTAGATCAATCAAAAACTCTGCAGAAGAAAAAAAGTGGGATGCGGTATGTAGGACTCTAGCAGCTGTGCGAATATAATCTACTTTTCTCTGATCTTCTGTTGCTTCTTTATTTTGATACTCAACAAATTTACCAGTAAAAATACGCGCTATATCGCCGATAAAACAGAATGAATGCAATGTGTGTTCAATATGATGAGCCCCTTCATGAAGATTTTGGAGAAACTCAAAAACTGGAATACTTGTATAAGCTTTAAGCACTTTACTTAACAGATGGAAGGTTTCATCAACAATTTCAGCAATTTTTTCCAATAATTCCATTCTCTGGAACATTCTTGTAATGCGATCACTTAAGTTTTGGGGAGCGTAAATTAATGTACCTTCAATGACAATTTTCTCTTCATGATCATGTGAATGATTACCGGTGCAACCTGTATGTTTTTCGGCAATATTACTATAGGAAGAAGCTTCGAACCTTATGGGGGTTTTGTCTAATGGGCAGCACATATTTGTTAACTCCTTAATAAAAAAGTAAGCTTTCTCTATCGTTCAAAATCAATTTTCACTGCCATAAGCAAAAATTATCTAGATAGGGTAGTATTTATAAAATGATAAGTAATTAAAACCCTTTTATCATCATTTGTCAATTGAATTCATAAAATATCAAAAAAAAACGCTAATTATTATTAATATTTATTAATTTTAATTCAATTCTATTACATTAATAAATTTTTCTTTTCAAACACTACCCTTTAATCATCAAAAGAATTAAAATAAAATTTATTAGATATTAAGGAAAAAACTTCATAGACCCTTTTTTAGGAGATAACCATGTCTACAACATTGATCGTAATTTTAGCTATTATCGCTTTGGTGGCGTTATGGGGAATTGGTATTTTCAACCGATTAATCCAATTGAAAAACCAAGTAAAGAATGCCTGGAGTCAAATTGATGTTCAATTACAACGTCGCTATGACCTTATCCCAAACCTTATTGAAGCCGTTAAGGGATACATGTCATATGAGAAAGGAACATTAGAAGCTGTTGTGAATGCTCGAAATCAAGCTCAAGCAGCTCGCAATCGTATCGAAGCAAGCGGTGGACCAACGGGAGATATATCTCAAGAAGCAATCAAACAATTAGCTACTGCCGAAACAGTTCTTAAAGGTGCTGTAACAAATATTATGGCATTAGCTGAAAACTATCCACAATTGAGAGCAAGTGAAAACATGCAGCAGCTTCAAGAAGAGCTAAGCTCTACAGAAAATAAAGTTGCTTTCTCAAGACAGGCTTACAATGATAGCGTCATGCTTTATAATACTGCTCAACAACAATTTCCAGCAGCTTTATTCGCAGCTACATTTGGACACCATCCTGTGGAGCAGTTTGTTGTAGAAGATGAAGGTGTAAAAAAAGCCCCAAAAGTATCTTTTACCTAAAATAAGGTTTGTGGAGAAAGTCCAATGGCAATGAATTTCTGGGAAGCTCAAAGAAGCGCTAAAACTCGAACAACAATATATCTGTTCATTTTTGGCGCACTAACAATTTTAGCCGCAGCCCTTGCTGAATATACCATGAGGGCTTTTGCAAGTGAAAATTATGGTAATCCCGAAATCCCTTTCGTTGCATTAGGCTTTCTAGCCCTTGTTTTTGGAGTTGCTGGCTTTAATTATGTGAATTATCTCCAATCGGGCGGACCCTACGTGGCAGAATCGGTTGGAGGTCGATTAATTCAGCGTGATACTCGTAATTTGAAAGAAAGACAGCTATTAAATATCGTTGAAGAAATAGCCATCGCCACTTCGTTACCAGTCCCGCCTGTCTATTTAATTAATGCAAAAGAAATCAATGCCTTTGCCGCGGGTACCTCCCCTTCTAATGCAGCCATTGCCGTAACGGTTGGAACATTGAATTTACTTAATCGCGATGAATTACAAGGGGTTTTGGCCCATGAATTTGGCCATATCTACCATGGCGACATGAAAATAGGGATGCGTGTTGCTGCTATGGTGATGGGCTTTTTTATTGCCTCCTATATCGGATTAAGGCTTCTTGGCAATTCCGGTTATGGCTATCGCTCTAGAAGAGATGAAGGCGAAGGGAAAGGTGGAAATCCAGTTGTTGTGATTGCATTAATCTTTTTAGCTATTGGTGCAGTTATGTGGTTTTTCGGATCTATTTTGCAAGCAATGGTAAGTAGACAAAGAGAGTTTTTAGCAGATGCTTCTTCTGTGCAATTTACTCGGAATCCTGAAGGGATCGCGAGTGCATTAAAAAAAATAGATAAATCCCAAGTTTCCGATATGCCGCGTGATGGCAAACCTTTTGCTCATTTGTATTTTAACGAACACCCTTCCTTCTGGTCGCGTATATTCGCCACTCATCCCCCTATTGAAGAGCGTATAACTGCGATTGAGGGTGGAGAATATACCGATTTTTCTAAGAATGAACCACCATTGCCTCCCCTTCCCCCCAATAATGACCTTTAATAATTATTAAATCATTACTAAAATCCAAGCTAGTTTTAAGAATTTCTATTATTTGCATAATATTTATTAAATAAATATTTATTATTTATTATATTTAGTAGTATAATATAATAATATGGATTCATTGATCATCAGGGGGTAATTTTATGGATATTACTAATATTTCCAATTTTGTTAATCCTTCAAGTAATCCTTTTGCTTTACCACGCAAACCTTCATCAAGTCTACCTTCTTTAATGAAGGATTCAATTATTCAATTAAACTTAGACAGACTGAAAGAAAGTAAAAAAGAATTAGTAGAAGAGAAGAAAAGGTTGAAGCTCAGAATCACCCAACTTGGTAGGGATGTTGAATCTCTCCGCGGAGAAATCGAAAAAAATAAAGGTAACGATTCTTTAGTAAAAGGATATCAAAACGCTATAGATGAAATTCTAAATGACACAATTCCATCATTAAAAAGAACGATAGCAACAATCAAAGAGGATATTTTAGATTTGAATTTAGAAATAGCAATCTTTGAAAAATTGTTACTAGAATCACCCGCGCAAAAAGAAGGACAGTTCAACTTTGATCATTTCTCCAGAAAAATTCTAAAAGAATTAAAAATTCAAGCAGAAAGGGAATTAAAGAGAGATGAAGAATCTCTTGCTGGAGAGAGATTAAGATTAACAAACCTTATGAAAATAGTACAACCAACAGTACAAAATATTGATGATATTGAATCTACCAAATATATAATTGCTTTATATGAAGATATTGTTGCTGGGCATAAACTCTACATCGAAGAAATAACTATCGAGATTAACGAACGACACCCATCGAGGAAAATTGGACCTGGAAATGATAACGAATCTGTAGCATTAGAAAAAAGTTTAAAATCTAAATTTAGAAAACTATCTAAAATTCACAATCGTACATAGTTTTTGTTTCAGAAATCTTCAAATGGCGATTCCTTGTCTGTAAGGATGCAATAGCTATTGTAAATCTATTGTATTGCCAACTTATTTCTTCAAATATTTCAATTGATACTTGTATTCACTGAATATCTCCATCCTTTTTCTTAAATTTACAATAAATCCCACCTAACAACATCGTAAAAAACAAACTCTGTCATTAAATAATTCGTTACTAATATTCACAAAATGTTATAATGTTTACATACAATCAATGTGTTTAATTAACTAATATTAATTAATTATACAAAGTTGGTTTATATGATTATTCGTCCAACAGGAGCAGGTCATATTCCAAGTGATGAGATTCCTACCTATAGTTTCACCACTATCGTAAAAGAAAATAAATTGCAGCTTCAAGAAGCAATTTCGCCTTTATCTTTCGAAAATACAAAAGATTTAAAAGCGATCTCTTTTGATACAATTCAGGAAGGATTGGGAAAAATTAAATTAGTTGCTTATGTTGCCTTGGACATGGTCAAAAATAAAGAAGGACTCGAAAAAATTCTTTCTTTACTTGAAGAAGAAAGCCAAAAAATTAATAAATTATCTCCCCCCAAAGAAAAAGAAACCGCAAAAGCAACTTCTGAAAACAATTTATCCAAAGGTAAATATTTCAATGTAGCTCAGAAACTTGCACTTGAAAATAATTTTGTAGAAAGCGTTCTAAAGCTAGAAGAATACGGAAATCTGGTAAAAAAAGAAGCTTTGGATGAACTCGATATTTCTCAAATTTTCGATATCAGAGAAGATACCATTGGTGTCACCTATAAAGGAATTTCCTCTATCGCTGAATATAATTCAAATATTTTATCATTAGATGATGATGAAGTCGAAGAACTTGGTGTTCATAGAAATCTAAAAGAAATTAAAGATATTCTTAAAACAAATCAGCGTGGACTTTTATTGTTCAATAAAACTGATCAGAAATTCCATCTATTTAAATTAAACGAAGAAACGGAAGTTCTACTGTTCGATAGAACAACTAGTAAATGGGTAAAATGTGATAACGATATGCTCAAAGCACTTAAACTTGACAAAGATGATCTTTGTATCAGTTTAGGTAAAGAAATTCCTTCTATGGAAGGCGCTGGTTTATACCATAGAAAAGAAACACGTGAATCATCACTTTCTAAAGATGAACACTTTTATCACGAATCACAAGGTGGCCCATTTGGAAATAGTTTTTCCGGTATCCATGCATTTAATGCTTTTTTTGGATTTCATGCACTTGACATGAGTTCTTATTATGTAATAGCAAAAGAGTTAATAAGACTAAAATTAAAAATACCATTAGAAGATTCATTTAAAGTTGGTAGCGTCACTGCTGATGTGCGAAAAATAGCCAATTCCAAATTTTTGTTAAAATACCTGAAAGAACTCAATAAACTTGGTAAACTACCAAAAAATTACGATAATATGAAAATTGATCAAGTTAAATCTGACGGAATGTGGAATGATGATGCTATCGCCGCTATTACAAATGGAATAGATCGTTTTATTATTGGATATGGTACTTCCCACTTTGTTGCTGTCCGAAAGGATACCAATTCGGGCAAATGCTATATCATCGACAGTATGGATGAAAAAAGCCAAGATACAGCTTACGATTCCTTGGCAGATGCAATAAAAAAACCTGATCGTGCCTCTACAGATTCTATTTCAATTATTCATCAATAATTTTTCATATTAAATTAATTAACGATCATCTTAATAAATAATAAATAATTGTTTATACTATAATTATATTTACACAACATTTTATTAATTAATAATTAAAAAAGGTTGTAATATATGAATACTAATATAAAAATTTCAGGAACTGATGGTGAATCAACAATAGATCGAAGCAAAACTATAACACAGCCTCCTACTTCTAAACAGAAATCAGTTGAACAATCAGTTAAAATTGATCAAATAGGAAAAGAATCAATCCACTCCCCAAAAAGCCAAACAACTAAAGAGTCGCAGTTAAAAGGCAAGATTTCAGAATCCCTTCAGGGATTAAAGGATCCAATAACAGAAAAACTAGGTGTAAAAATATTAAAACCCTCAACAGAAAAATTTGATAAAACTGTTTCAGAGTCCCAATTATTGGAAGCGAAACGAATAAATGAAGAAATTGCTGCCTTATTAAAAAATCTAGACCGTTCCAATGCAAGAGAAACACTCCAAAAAGTAAAAGAATTTCCAAAAAATTATCACACACTGCAAGTTCGTTTAGCTTGCATGAAGGCCGATCCAAAAATTGAAACTTGGGAAGCACTAACTTATCCTTCTGCAAAAACATTATTGGAAGAAAAGAATAAAGGTGTCATTTCACTTAAGGCATTTCTACGTAAACCCGGTATTTGGTTACCGGAAATTGATAGAATCAATTTAAAAATAATGGAAAACATGTTAATAAGACTGGGACGTGTGATGACAGATAATCCCGAATTCCCTAGCGATGCAAGCGAAACGAGAAAAACATCAATGGAAGTAGCTGCATTTCAACGAACAATGACTAAGCCTCAAAGAACAAAGAAAAAATCTGTCACTATAGCTCGCGGCGCACCATCGGCAGGCAAAACATCTTATTTGCAAGGGGTTTTTGCTCTAGCCTGCGATGATATTAAAGTTACTCTTCTAAATCATTTTCTAGGTTTAAATTCTCAACAAACCCATTTTCAAAGTACTGCCATCACTGATAGTTTTCGAGACGGAGCAGAGAAAATGTTCGGTCAAGCTTTAACAACCGATGCTCTATTTGTTAGTAATGAAGCGATAATAAAAAAGATTGCAGAAGCTAAAAAAAATAAACAGCAAACGCGCATGACAGATATTCATGTCGATTTAAAAACCTTATGCTGCAGAATATTAAAACGTACTCCCTATGAACCTATCATGAACTTCAAATCCTTAAGTGATTCTTATCAACAATCGTTGGTAAATAGAAAAAGTTCTATCGATCTTGTTAAAGAAAATCTAAATACCATAAATGAATATAAAATCACTTCATGGAAAGATGGAAGATTCGTCACAGTAGCGGAATTAGACCCTGAAACGAATAAAATTAATATCATCGACCAAGATGAATACAATAGAATTGTTAATGCAAATCAAGATGCGATAGCAAAAGAAATTGTAGATATCGGAAAAACAGTTATTACTGATGACTTTATCGCAGAATTTATTCGAGGAATGCCAACCGACGCGGCGGCAGTATTTAAAACAGCGTTAGAAAAATATAAAGATAAAACACTCGGTGAAGCACTGAATGCCCATTCAGAAGTAGCCATCGAAGAGCTTTCTGCGGGAGCACGCGTCATACAAAAAGCACTCCCCTCTTTCTAAAAATTGGATTTATTTCTATTTATCAATAGATTGGCACATCTTTTTGTTCTGAACCACTTTGTAGGGCCGCAATGGGGTGCAGCGAAGTGCCATGCTTTACCCATAAATATTTAAGTGCAAAAATGGCGGTTTCAAATAAACCGAATTAGGAGTTTCGCCTTGTTTAGGGACAAGCCATATCCTGTATACAGTATTTCATCACTACTTTTTTTAACTATAAAACATCTGCAATTCATTTGATTTTAAAGATTAATAAATTAATATTAGTCCAATACTTTTAATGAATTCTTTTAATAAGTAATCTTAAGGAAAAATGAATGTCTAATAATATCACACATGTTTTAAATGAAATTAAAACACATTTCTATCAATACAAAATTATCTCTGTTCTTGGGTTGGCTATCGTTGGCTTGTCGTTATATCAATATGGTGGTAGATCTCTTAAATGGATTTACAAATGCTTTGCAAAAACTGAAAAAGTTAATGATCTAGCTCTCAAACAACTGAAAACGACGACAGAACCACAAAAAACAAAAAAAACAGAAACGAATTCTCCATTAGTTTCTCAAACCAAATCAACCTCTGTCAGTAGCCTTCAAGAGGTTCTTGAAAAAACACCAAAATTTAATGGTTACAAAATCACACTTCCAGAAAAGCATCCTTGTAAAGGAGTAGTGCTCACAGGAATAAATATAAGACCGGCAAATTTATTTTTTTCTGCGCTTTTTCATGGAACAGATATCTCCACAACAATGCCAGGATCAGGTTCTCTATTTAAATTCAATGTCCCACAAAATAAGATTAGAGAGTTTTTACAACTAATAACTGAGAGGATGCCAGAGAGCGTCGTTCACTTTTCTGCAAAAGGATTTAAAGGAAGAGCGATGATAAATGGCTCCCAAGAAGTCTCTGATTTAGGGGATATTTTCGGAAACAATACCTACAGAATAAGCCATAGTGAAATTCAAGAAATACATGAAAGTCAAAAGATATTCATCACCAATTTGCTATCTCGTGAATTTTATAATGGGTTAAAAGTAGCAATGCATGCTGATAAGATTGTTGTCTTACCTGGTAATGATTCAAATCCTATGCTCGTTTCTGAACTATTGCCAAAGACAAATGCACCCCCCCAATATCCTGCTGCTACAGCTTTTCTTGCGCAGGTTAATTCCGATCCAATAAAATTTGGGTTCAAATCTAGAGAATCTTATGAGCAATATCTGCAAATGACACTTTATCAAATCGGATCGATGGTTGTGAAAATAGAGGATTATCGCGTTTTCATTGATGGAGACGGAAAAATTATCGAACGAAAGGTAGGTACTAAAGATCAGATCCGTTTAATAAGCGCATGTGGCATTCGAGGTTTACACTCGACTAAAACTGATCCAAAATTTAATAACTCTATAATGTCAGAAACCTTCAAAACTGCTCTTAAAGCTGCAAATGATGGTATTGTTGTATTTCCTGCTGTTGGCATGGGAGTTTGGCGAGGAGATCCGGATCTTTACTGGAGGGCATTTTTAAATGCTATAATAACTCGTAGTGATGATTTAGAATTAATTTATGTAAATCCACGTCATCAACCATCTGCTTCAGGAAAATATGTCAATTTCATCGGTAATGAGTTTCAGATTATTTTAGATGAATATAAATCTAAATATATAGACAATGAAAACATTTCAAAAAATCTTGATAAAATCAAAAATCTTTTCGATTCTCAAAAAGATGTCGTACAACTTGCTAGAGAATTAAAGTTAGCATATCCCGATAAAACGATTTCCCTTTTCAATGCATCTGATCCAGATGTAACACTCGGATTTCACGTCGGTGAGTATGTCAACAATTGTCCGCATTGTGGGACAACGGAAGAAAATCTAGCTGCGGCAGGAACTAGTCTCTTGGGCTTTGAGCATATTACAGGAGTACACGAAAACCCAGATAGGATTATTCAAACCTAATATTTTTGGAGTGCGTGTCGCTTGAGGCTAAGAAAAAATTGATTTAATTCTAGAATTTACTTTGTTAGCTCTGTAGAGCGTCTGTTCTAAGCACCATGCTGTCAAAATAAGAAAAAATATGTAGTAGCTGAATGTAGACTTAATAACCTAAGGTAGCTTTGGTTTAGCTTCAATAAATGAAGGCGAACCCCTTTGGAGTGCGTGTCGCTTGAGGCTAAGAAAAAATTGATTTAAATCTAGAATTCACTTCGTTAGCTCGGTAGAGCGTCTGTTTAAAGCCCGGAGTGACGTAAGGAACTCCGGGTAAGTAGAAAATAAATAGAGCCCGTTTAGGGCGGCTCAAATATGCGACGATATACTAACACTCTTAATAATCAGACACACAAACCACTTGAAATACTTCTGAGACTGTCAAGTAAACTGTGTAAACTCATAATGTTGTTATATATCCTCATACTTAAAACGGTTAGGAAAAAGAGTACCTAAAGAGGTAAAGATAATTTTCCAACCATTACATTTGGCCGGACCTTTATTAGTTATATCATTAATAGCTAGATAAAGCATCTTAAAAAGGCTTTGGGATGATGGAAACACTGCCTTTGACTTAGTTACTTTTCGAATTCTTCGATGTAAACCTTCAACTGCATTGGTAGTATATATTATTTTTCTTAACTCCAATGGATAGCGAAAAAAGGTGGATATATGAATCCAATTATTCTGCCATGTATTAATTGAATGCTTATACTTGTTACCCCATTTCTCTTCCAATTTTTCTAGATTTCTCTCAGCAATTTCAAGAGATATAGCCTGATAAATACTTTTAAGATCTACAACAAACTCTTTATAATGTTTGTATGGAATATGTCTAAGAGAAGCTCTTATCATGTGAATAATACATATCTGAATGTCAGTTTTAGGATAAACTTCTTTTAAGGCTTCAGGAAGACCTTTCAAACCATCCATGCACGCAATGAGAATATCTTGAACCCCTCTTTGTTTTAGTTCAGAGAAAACAGATAACCAATAAGCTGCACCTTCATTTTCGCCTATCCAAATGCCTAGAACCTCACGATAACCATCTAAGCTAACTCCATAAGCTGTATAAGAAGCCTTCGTTTGAACTGAACCTGATTCTTTTACCTTAAAATGAACAGCATCAAAATAAACAATAGCCCAAATTGGATCAAGTGGACGAGATTGCCATTCATAGGCAACATCCATAATTTTATCCGTAATATTAGATACAGTAGTAGGGGAAATTTTAGCACCGTAAATATCTTCTACATGGCTTTGGATATCTCTAACACTCATACCTTTAGCGTACATTGAGATAATTTTGTTATCGAACGAGCTAATATCACGTTGTCTTTTTTTAACCACCACAGGCTCAAAATTACTATTTCTATCCCTAGGCACTTTAATATCTATTGGTCCAGAAGAAAGAACTGTTTTTGAGGAATTGCCCTTCCTAGAATTGCCAGTACCATAGCCAGTTGGACTATGTTTATCATAGCCAAGATGATTTTCCATCTCAGAATCCAGCATTTTTTCAATCATACCACCAAGAAGCCTCTTAATAAGGCCATTTGAACCGGTTAGATCTTCTATAGTTTTGCATTTTGCTAATTCAGCATTAAGGTCAAGTGAAGGGTCCATAATTTTTCTCCATATAAACGTTATTGTTAAATAATCTTATAGATTTCTAAAAAACGTTTACACAGTTTATTTTACACTCCC
>JACDES010000012.1 GCA_013816265.1 Parachlamydiaceae bacterium
GCTTTAAGAAATATTTATGCTACAGAATTCCAAATCTACGCAAAGCGTTTGGAGTGCGAAAGTCCTCTTTCGCTTTGTTATGAAGCGCCATATTTGTCAACATGTCTACAATTGACGCTTACATTTAAAGTGCTTATACATGTTTTTAAACCACTCATTTATTGCATTTTAACATTTGTGGGTAAAAGCCTGCGCGTCGTGTACGATTGATATTTTTTTTGCTCATGGTATAGCAAAAAAAGACTAACTTCTCTTTCTTTCTTCATTATTTCCTAATGCCGCTATTCTATATTGAGAAAACCACCCTTGCAGGGTATATTCTTCATTGCGACGAAATCTCAAAGCAAAAGCTGCAACGTCGCTTATTTCAGATAACGATCTTTTACTTCTACCTTCATAAGGCATTGATATAGCACCTTTAGCAAGTCCTCCAAAAGCGGCTATACCAATTCCACCACCCATTAATGCCCCACATGTGTTTACCGCGATTATTGCTGGAGGACAAATAAGTCCAGCAACAAAACATCCTAATCCTACCCAAATGACCCCACAAGTACAATCTTGAGCTTTTATTTTTGCAATTTTACTTGCTCTTCGCGCTATTTCTTCGGCCTGATTAAAATCTCTGCTAGTATCTGTAAAGAAATCATTTAATTGTTGTGGGTTCAAGAGGGTTATAGCTCTTCTAGATAAACTTCCAACCCTATCTACTCGTCTTCCATTTTTTTCATCAATGTAAGCTAAATCACTTTCAATTGTAGGATAATCATAAGTATCTACTGCTCTAACTGTATAATTCATCTTAATTCTCCTTATTATATTGATAAATAGATTCTTTTTTTATGGTCTCGATTGTATTTTTAACATTTTTTATTTTGAAATTTTCTTAAATATAGGTGTACGCATATATTTCCGATGCCAAATGTACCAAATTATTCCAATCAACAAAATAATACTCCAAACAATTATACGTGGAATAGTCAAAATAGGATAAGGCTTTTGATCAGGAAATCCCCATCTTTCACCTGGAGGCCAGAAAATTAATGAGGGAGCTCCTTGGAGGTTAGCTTGTGGGATGGGACCAAAATGACGACTGTCTAAACTCATAGCATGATTATCACCAAGAACTAGATAATGGTTGTCAGGTATCTTAAATCCAAAAACACTCATAAATTCTTTGTCTAATTGCCCTTCTTTAATTGGAGGACCATAATCTTTAAATGCAACATATGGCTTATTGGATGTTGCGGATGCTTCTTTTTTCTTTTCCAATTCCTGAAAACGTGTCAGCACCGGGTCATCTTTTTTGAAGATAGGAGCTCCGAGAAGATAAAGATCTCCATCTCTAAAATAGGCATAGCGATTAGGAAAAATAGCTTGATCCTTACCACTAGGGGCGACGTCGTTAGAAATATCAATTCCTATATTGAATAGCTTTTGGACATTCTTTGGAGATGTGTCATATAAAGAATTATCGAGGGGCAAAAGAGAGGAAATTCCACCCCAACCAATTTTCGAAGCTTTTCCATAATAAAGTTCGTAAGTACCATTCTCAAGTTTTGGAAATTCCGGACTGCGATTTGAAAAGCTTGGGCTTCCTTCATGATGATAACGGTCAGCTTTTCCATTTTGAACTGTAAATCTAGCTGTATACATATTATCCATGAGAGCTTTTACATGCTGTTTTTCAAGGGGTATCAAAGTTGTATAACCTGTTACAAATGCTCCATATGGTTTAAGAAGGGGTTCCGGATAACTTAAACTAGGCGTATGGCGCAATTCCAAATAAAGTTCTCCTTCCCCAATCTCATCAATTTTGAAGCTCGTTAAAGTCTTTACTTGGTCCTTTGTTAAGAGACGAGCCATTGCATAGTTTCGTATTCCGAACCAATCACTATAGGTTTTAATAGTAGAGTGAGGCTCTTTTTGCGCGTCCGGCTGATCTTTTATCCATTCTTTTCCATTAAAAACTTCGCCTTTTATCGTATTCGCTGAAATGATCAATTTACCGATGGGTTGATTTAATTGATGATAGATGACCTTTGAAGTTGTGATTTGTTTTGGTTCTTTCGAGTACGCGGCGCGGCCCTCAAAATGAATGTACGGAATATGTTCAAGCTTTTCTAACCATGGGCTATTTCTTAATTCAACAAGATCATTGCCATCTTTATCAAAGCCAAAAATTTTGCCCCCATAAAAATAAAGAGTATCGCCAGGTTTGCCCATACAACGTTTTATATAACGCTTCGTGTAGGGAAAAACACCAAGAAATGTTGAATCGGAATCGAGATGGTCAATTCCATCCCCGGACCATATGACGATGCTTGTTCTTTGAACTAGATTTGGATCAAAATAGAAGTGCTTTGTCATGAGTGGTACATTGATACCAAACGATGTTTTTGTTACGGTAAGACGGTCTTGCTCCTCGAATGTAGGGCGCATTGATCCTGAGGGGATTTCATAAGGTTCAAACCAAACTTGACGAATGACGACTGCCAGTAATAAAGCAAACGCCAAAGCAAATACAAATTCAAAAAAATATTTAAAAACATTCTTCTTTATATGCGTGCTACCAAATTCTTCAAGTTTGCGTGCGAGTTTATCTGCTTTTTCACGCTCTCCATGGATGATTGCCTGATCCAAATCGTCTAACTGACTTTCTAATAATGTAAGCTGATTTGGAGGAAGCTGGTTACTGTTGCTTTTATACCAGCTATAAGTCGTTTTAAGGATCTGGCGGGATTTTCGTAAAGTATAAATTGAAGAATTAAACATAGCTTTTCACATCTTCTAGGGGTTAGTAAAGCGTGAAACTATAATGGATTCATGGCCAAATTGACAATGGTAATATAATTTATTAGCTATTTTGAACGATTTACGTAATTTGTACGCTATAAAAGAAGGGATATTGTAATTTTAAGTGTATATTTTGTGGAAAACATGTTTAAAAATTTTGAGATGTTGAGTTCCAAGGACCTACAAAATCAAAGGTTACTGAATTTGAATATTTTAAATTAGTAAACAATTATGCACGTAAACAATTTACATTGAGTAGTTTAAGCCAAACAAAAAAATATTTTAAAAAAATTTTATTTTTCTATTGAGTTTTTTTTCTCTTTTATAACTTCTTGTTGATAAGTTTCTGTTGAAGGGTGGCTTAAAGTTGTTAAGGAGGGGCGGGGTGACTTTAAATTAGCTCCTGAATCGATAATTCTGATTTTGGCTTTTCCGATTATTCCATTAATTTGAAGCCAATAAGGGAAATAAGCTGGATACTTTTGATTTTCTTGTGGGAGGTAAACTTCGATCGTTTTACCCGATAGATCGGATCCATCTTTTGACCATTTTGTGCGCCATGCGTCGAAATGGACATTTTGAATTTTTTCTCCATCTATAATCATGCTTGGTTGCCAAGCTGTTCGCCAATCTGGTCCGGATATGGGTTTAGGTCCCACTAAACGGCGCGTTTTTTCAGGGACTTTCATGAATTTGAGATTTAGCAGTTTTGATAGAAAATTGTCAGTATCGGGTATTTCAAACCATCCATTTTTTGAAAAAGAGTAGTAACGTGTCATTTCTCCATTTGTTGTATTAATTTCAAACATCACCCAAGATGTGTTACCTGGAGCATTTTGTTTTACCCATTCTTTCCAACTCATTTGTTGAGATTGACGCTTGCTTTCAGGAATTGCAATTTCTTCAATGGTTAATAAGTTGTTGGTTTTATCGTAAATATGCATGAGTGTCATTGTTTTATTTGCTGATATAACAAGATAGTCACCGGGTTTTGCTTGTTTCAGATTTTCCCTTAGAAAAAGACTATCTTCACTAAAAGCAAAGGTGCTTATTGATACGATGAGAAGAGATACAAATATCCACAAATTCCTAAATGCAAATATAGAATAAGTCGAACACTTGTTCGCAAATGAGCTAAATGATATTGATAACACGACCTTACTCCAAAAAATATAGGGATTAAACAAATCTCTCGTTATCAAGAGACTTCTTAAGAATGAAGAAAGATGCTATAAAATTCAAGTGATACCACGCGTGGTCGAAAACAGTTATGAATTTTAAGGAGTTTTGCATGTTAAAAAAATTATGTGTAAGTTTTTTTACTATAGCCTTGAACATATCTTTATTAGGTTATAGTCAACAACAGCCAGTTAATGATAACAATTCCTTACTCAAAAAAATCGATCAGCAAATTTCCAATTTGGAAGCGAGTTTGAGGAAAGAAGAAATAGAAGAAAATAATGAAAATATCAAAAGTAATCAATCGATGATCGCCGATTGGAAAAAGTATGGGGAAGAACTCAAGGTTATAAAGATGAAAGAAGAACAGGAAGAATTGATTCGCAAACAAATTAAAGAATTAAAGAAACAGCGGGCCAAACTTGTTAATTCTAGCTCAGAGCAAAATAAAAAATGATTGCTAGTAATATTTCAAGCCCTTATTACCCTTCGCTCTCACTGCTTACTGATTTGTACCAATTGACAATGTCATATGGTTTTTGGAAAACGAAGATGAATCAGAAAGAGGCGGTTTTTCATCTGTTCTTTCGAAGAACTCCTTTTCATGGAGGGTTTACGATTGCTGCAGGGCTTGAAAATGCTATTAATTTTTTAGAAAAATTTCATTTTGATCCGAGTGACTTAGCTTATTTAGCCCTATTGCGCGATCCTGAAAATCAACCCTATTTTCCCAATGAGTTTTTGGACTATTTAGCCACACTAAAATTCACGGGTCACATCGATGCGGTTCCGGAAGGGACAGCAGTATTTCCATATGAACCACTTTTGCGTATTCAAGCACCGCTTATTGAATGCCAACTTTTAGAAAGCCCTTTGTTAAATTTAATCAACTTTCCCACACTGATTGCCACAAAGGCCGCCAGAATATGTCTAGCGGCACAAGGGGAATCAGTTATGGAGTTTGGTTTAAGGCGTGCCCAAGGAATTGATGGTGCTTTGACCGCTAGTCGTTCAGCCTATATTGGAGGATGTGATTCAACGTCAAATACATTAGCTGGAAAAATATATGGTATTCCTGTTAAGGGCACTCATTCACATAGCTGGGTGATGGCATTTGATGATGAATTGGAGTCTTTTCAGGCATATGCTGAGGCCTTACCCAATAATTGTGTGTTTTTAGTTGATACTTATAACACGATAGAGGGTGTTAAAAAGGCTATCATCGTCGGTGAACATTTGCGAGAAAGAGGTAAGAAATTCCTTGGTATTCGTTTAGACTCCGGCGATCTTGCTGATTTAAGTATTAAAAGTCGTGCATTATTGGATCAAGCTGGGTTTCAGGACACAAAAATTATTGCAAGTAATGAATTAGATGAAACAATCATAAGTGAACTTAAGCGTCAGGGAGCTCGCATTAGTGTTTGGGGTGTAGGTACCAGTCTGGTAACAGGAAAAGATAATCCTGCTTTAGACGGAGTCTACAAGCTATCTGCAATTCGAGATCCAGGTGGAGAATGGAATTATAAACTGAAACTTTCTGAACAAATGATGAAGATATCGACTCCAGGTATCTTGCAGGTGCGCCGTTATTATAATAATAATGAAAATGTTGCAGATCTTATTTATGACTTACAATTTCCTCCAAATGAAAAAACAAAAATAGTGGATCCTATTGATCCTGTTCGAGAGTATGGTGTGAAAAAAAATTGGAAGTATAAGGACCTTTTGGAGCCCATTTTTAGAGATGGAAAAAGGGTTTATGACATTCCAACTTTGCATCAAATAAGACAGAAGACAATGGATGAATTAGCTCATTTTCCCGTTGGAATCAAACGTTTTATTAATCCTCATCAGTATGTTGTGGGGATGGAAAAAAATCTTTATGATATAAAAGTTAAGTTAATTAAGGAGATTAGAGATTCAACTTCTTTATTCTCCGCTAACCAGTAGAATAACACAAATGAATACACTTCTTTTAGTCGACATCCAAAATGATTTTATTCCTGGTGGCACCTTACCTGTCAAAGATGGAGATAGAATCATTCCATTAGTTAAAGAAATGGTATGGATGCCTTTCGATCTAATTGTAGCCACAAAAGATTGGCATCCTACAACACATGCAAGCTTTGCCGATAATCATGGACAAGAGCCTGGTAAGCACATTACTTTGGACGGAATCGATCAAATTTTGTGGCCGCGTCATTGTGTTCAAGGAACTTGGGGGGCTGAATTTGCCTCTGGATGGGATACAACACAGGTTGAAAAAGTGGTTTATAAAGGAACCGATCCGAATATCGATAGTTACAGCACTTTTTTTGATAATGCGCATTTAAGATCTACGGGTTTAGAACATTATTTGAAAGGAAAAGGGGTGAAAAAAATTTTTATCGTAGGTCTTGCAACGGATTATTGCGTATTATTTTCTGTTCTTGATGCTATCCAACTAGGATTTGATCCATATGTAGTCCTAGAGGGATGCAAAGGGGTAAACATACACCCCGCTGATTCTGAACATGCCTTAGAAGCTATGAAAAAGGCTGGAGCACATCTAATATCATTTAAGGATTTGTCGGACGTGATGAAGACCAAAGCGATCTAAAAGACCAAGCTGTTAAAAGGCCTAGAAGGATAAATAATATACCCCCCGTCCATCCTGGTAATACAAAAGTACCTACTGTTATTGATATATTCCAAAAAAAACGAATGAGATTTGCAATAGCAACAAAGGCGATAAGGCATGTGGTCAAGTATAGGGGCGTTTTGTCCATAGGAGTTTTCCTCTTTTAATGAATATAACTTTAATATCCCATTGGATAAAATGTTGCAAGAAACAAATAAAGGAATACTGTTCAAAGTGAAAATTATTCCAAAATCGTCACGTAATGAAATTGTGGGATGGGAAACTGACGAGCTGAAAATTCGGATTGCTGCTGTTCCCGAAAAAGGGGCTGCTAATTCGAAACTTATTCAATTTTTATCTGATTTTTTCTCTATCGGTAAATCAAAAATTGAACTGGTTCATGGGGAGGCGAGTCGACATAAAATTATATGTTTATCAGGAATTACGTTGAATGCAGTGGAAGAAAAATTGAGGAATAGCTATATACCACGTGTGGTCTAAAACTTGAATTTGGATTAAAAATAAAATTGAGGCCGTTATGTTAAGCAGTTGGAAATATGTAATTATTGCTTTTAGTTTAGGACTAATGTCTCTTAATGCCTTCGAAGAGAATATAGCTGTAGCTATTGAAAAAAACAATTTACCTTCTAATGAAATAAAAGAAGAATTTTCAGAAACAACAAATCAAGTTATTATCGACGGAAAGCCCATTTCTTATAAGGCTGTGACTGGAAATCTACTGCTCCGAGATGACAAAACTAATCATCCGAAAGCGAGCATTTTTTTTATTAGTTATACAAAGCAAGATGTCGGTGATACTCAACAAAGACCCGTGACCTTCTGTTTTAACGGTGGACCAGGATCGTCATCTGTATGGCTTCATTTAGGAGCCTTTGGTCCTAAGAGGGTAGCTCTAACAGATTGGGGAGATGCATTGCCTCCCTATCATCTTGTAGATAATGAATTTTCCATTCTGGATGTAACAGATCTAGTTTTTATCGATCCAATTTCGACAGGTTTTAGCCGAGCGATACCCCCAGAAGATGCTAAAAAGTATCATGGAGTAGAAGAAGATATAAAATCGATAGCTGATTTTATACGACTTTATATCACTCGCTTTAATCGCTGGGATTCGCCAAAATTTCTTGCTGGAGAAAGTTATGGGACAACTCGTGCCGCAGGCCTTGCGGGATATATGCATGAGAATCAATATCTGTATGTGAATGGTTTGGTTTTGATTTCTTCGATTTTAAATTTTCAATCGATAGAGTGCAATACAGGTAATGATCTTCCTTTTTCATTAATACTTCCCAGTTATACTGCAACAGCATGGTTTCATAATAAGCTATCTCCAGATTTACAAAAGGATCTTTATAAAGCGATTCATGAATGTGAGTCATTTGTAAACAACGAATATGCAGCAGCGTTATTTAAAGGAAGCTTATTACCCGATAATGAGAGGCAGGAAATAGTTAAAAAATTGGCTCTATTTACAGGTTTAAAGCCCGATTATGTAGATCAAAGTGACTTGCGTGTCGACATTATGCGTTTTACAAAGGAATTGTTAAGGGATCGAGATAGGACTGTAGGACGTTTTGATAGCCGCTTTACAGGTATTGATTCGAATTCTGTAGGGGAGTTTAATGAATATGATCCGAGCATGGATGCCATTTTTGGTGCATTCACTGCTACATTTAACCATTATCTGCGTAATGATTTAAAATGGAAAAGTGATATGGACTATAAAATTTTGGCAAATATCAAGAAGTGGGATTACAGTATTGCGACGAATCAGTATTTGAATGTATCCGAGACGTTACGAGGCGAGATGACGAGGAATCCCAATTTGCGAGTTTTTGTAGCGAATGGGTATTATGATTTAGCGGCTCCATTTTTTGCGACAAAATATACCTTTAACCATTTAGGATTAGATACTTCTCTTGAGCAGCATGTGACGATGAAACATTATGATGCAGGGCATATGATGTATATAAAGAGGCCTGAATTGATAAAGTTAAAAAATGATTTAGCGAGTTATTATATTAACACATTGAGACAGCAGGCGGTTGAGGAGTCGGGGACAGTGAAGTAATAAAAACACTTGATTCTTGATCGATTGATTGGTATTCTGTTTATTTGAAACGCAGATCTTGCGTAGCTCAATCCATTTCTTGGGGCAATAGCTCAGTGGTTAGAGCAGCGGACTCATAACCCGCTGGTCCCTGGTTCAAATCCAGGTTGCCCCACTTTTTAATTCGTTCGAAATCAATAGTTTTCATTCTCATATCACTTTCCCAAACATACAACAAATGGCATTCTGTCAGAACTATTTCAGGATTCTCTTTTTGCTTCGAATAGTCCGATACATATTGCAACAACATAATCGAGAGCGATATCATGTTTGCGTTTTGTTATACCCCGGGATGATGAACTTGCATCTGAGCCACAAATTCTTAAACCAAGTAAGTCTTCAGTATAACTTTTATATTATTCTATTTTCTCTAAATTTTAATACAAACGCCCACTTAACAAATCTGGGTGTTCGTGTTAAATTTCCATATAGGAGATTAGCTATGCCAAAATCAAACAGCCTTAGCGTCATTCAGAGCCTTCTGGAGCAGCCTTCTTTTACCGCAGAGGAAGCTAAAAAGCTGGGAGTGTCGCCTGCACATCTTGCGTATTATGTAAAGAAAGGTGAACTAAGACGCCTGAGTCGAGGAATTTATCAAAGTGCGACTTATCAACATTCTGATGAAAATTTTCAATGGGAAGACCTCATTGAAGCAGTCAAAGGTGTTCCAGGTGGTGTCGTCTGCCTTATTTCAGCACTAGCTCTCTATGACATTAATGAGCAAATTACAAGACAGTATTGGATAGCGGTCCCTCACAGTACTTCAATTAAAAGACCTGGGTTATATAAGATTGTACGGCTTAGGGATATGGAGCTTGGAAAAACAACTATTGATCAAGGCGGTGTTCAAATCCCTATATTTGATCGTGAACGTACCATCATAGATTCTTTCAGACTTCTTAGTCGAGAGATTGCCATCAAAGCACTAAAAATGGCTTTAGCAAAAAAAAGCAAAGAAAAATTAGACCTAAATAAACTTCACAAGTACGCAAAAAAACTCAAATATAACATCCTTCCTTATTTACTTACGGCAACAACATGAATACACAAGCTCTAAAAGACCGTGTACATACAATTGCAAAGGAAAAGGGTATTCCCTTTTTTAAATAGATTTCATGCCTGGCATATTGGCATTTGAATAAAACTACAAATGCCAATATGCTAGGCCTGACCCAGTTTTGACCACATTATATATGCCAGGCACCTGTTATTGAATGATGATTTGACATTTTGCAAATCAAGTAATGTCTGATCTTCAGAAAGTATATCACGTAAAGATCTCATTTTCTATTATCTCCAAGCATCAATTGGGCTATTACTTTGTTCGTTCCTCAATAACGATTTCTGGAGATGCTACATCTGTAACTTGAAGCCGCCATGGAGCAGTTTCAGAGCTACGTACAAAGCGGAAGATCTTGTCTGGAGGTTGGCGATCATGACCATTAAATGAGATTGCATTTGGCTCAACCTTGATAATACCCAGGGGAGTGGAAGCTTTAACTTGACTTTTGTCTTCAACATCGCAAGCACATAAATAAAGTTTATCACCTTCTCCCTTCAAATCAAATCGAAGAACACCCCAGTCTGGACGTTTACTGTTGATGTAATCTCCTGCAAACTTTTGAAATTCTTTTTTAGCATACGCTACGCTTTCTTTAGAAGGAATGTTATCTATAGTTGTTTTTATGAAAGACGTATCCGCAACCGCCAAATACTCTTGCTCATTGTTATGGGCACCTTTAACTTTCCAAACCTCAACATTTTCAAATCGTCCTGGAGTGGTAATACAAAACCTGCGCTCTCCCGATCCGTCATCTTCTTGTTTCACAAGCTGCAGGGGTGTACCACTCCAGTGCATAATTCCTTCATCTTCTTCATCTGGATCGAACAGTAAGGCGATTTTACCACGAGTACCTTCATAATACTCTTTTGGATTTTCGAGGGGATGCTCGTTATAAGAATCGATTGTTATAAGGATAGGGGTTTCTTCTTTCTCTCGAGGAATATCTTGCACACCAGGGTGACTGATGTTTTTGACTTGCTCCTTAAATGCCTCAAGGATGTGCACAGGGCGCTTACCACAATTACACATTGCGATCAATCCGACCCCGGAGGACCTATCTATCCAGAAAGTGTATGTGTCTTGGTCAAATGATCCACCCTTTTCAATAACTTCACCGTTACAGGATAATTCACTCCCACCCAGTCCCCAACCTTTATAGTGGCCATGTGGGCTAAAGAGATATTGAAGATCGTCTTGAGACAATAGGATTTCCCCATTCTTATCGACAAGTCCTCGCTCATCTGCCAAGCCTTGAGCTAATTTTGATGCATCAGCTAACGTTGTTCTTCCTCCTCCCGCAGCATGCAACATGACATTTTCATGTGGAGGGGCTTTAGATTGTTGTCTTTTACTCTTAGGATTAACAAATGTGACATCCATCTCAGTTCCTTTTGTGCCATGAAATCCACTATGGTTCATGCCCATTGGATCAAGTAATTCTCGTTTCATGATTTCATCATAGGAAACAAGATGATGATTTGTTTTTGTGAGTGTGCTAGGGTCAAATTTCATGAGGAATTGATCGATCAAATCATAAACGTAAACGCCCTTTTGTGGCCCGATATAGGAAGAATCAGAATTTAACAAATCCTTGAGTGTAAAATTTAAAACATGCTCAGGAATTGGAGGAGGAAGTTTCTTCAATTTTGATTTCAATCGTTCTACTCGTTTTCCATGTGCTTCAATTTGTGTATTGAGACTTGATTTTTTTGCTCTTCCCGAGGGTCCACTTCGAGCATGATATCTCTGATATTTTAATCTCTCTATGTGCTTCTCTGCTTTTCTTATCTGTTCATTCAATTTAGCACGAAGCGGCTCTACTTTTTGTGAAAGTTCTTTTAACGTTTGATTTTCATCAAGCTGGCCGGTTGCCACAAGTTCATCTGCTATCACTTTTTTATAAGCTTTTTCAATAGGATAGGCTGTCAGGGAAATGTTATTCGAGTAAACTGAAACCTTGTCCCTTGGATCATAAACCAAATGAATGGAACCGTCTTTTATTGTGCTAGGACCACGCATTATCTCATCCAATGTTGCGCTGCCTGATTCCTTAGGTGATCTATCCTCGTATTCTAAGCCAGCAGTCATCCCCACAATAGCTTCTAATGACATTTCTTGCGCTAGCTGAGGGGCTACAGTTTCATGACCATCAGAGCTAAGCGTTCCAAACTTTCTCAAGGCTTCAGTAGGTGCAAACTTGCCTAGTGTATCGTTCATTTTAATGTGTTGAGGATATTTTTTCGTGATTATTGTCGAGAGTAATCCAGCCCATAATTTTGCCCCTGAGCCAGTACGCCCTATTGTATTTCCATCAACAGGTGTAGCATTATTAACTGAAAGCTGTCCGTAAGCCTTCGGTTCCTCGGCACCTTTTACACCAACAACTTGAACTAAGAGTGCTCCCTTGCCTATGTTTTCTTTTGCATATTCATCAAGTTTTTGTGTAAGTTGCTCATATGCCTCCTCAATTGTCTTAGGAGCCGGCAAAGTCTTTGATACTGCTTTTGTGTTTAAAGTTTGAATACCAATATCATTTGTTGTCCTGACCTGTGCGTGTGTAACATCCTCGAGTAGACAAAGTCTTTCAGCTAAATCTAGGAAAGATGAATTTGATTCAAAGGAAACAGAACTTAAGATTTTACAAGCCGTTTCTAACTTTTCCTTGTCGCCGAGTACTGCATAAGAAACACCATTGATTTCCACGTAGTGATCGGACTTTTGTCCTTTAACCAAGTTGATATTGTAATCAGTGTCCTTATGACGAAAGCCAATATTTAATTCCTGTGGATTAGACATAAGTTCCTCAAATAAAAACCTAATTAAATTTTAACTATCTAGCATTCTTAATATCTATAGTAATTATAACACATACAATCGCTTTCTATGCCATTAAAATTACGGAACGTTTCAACGTCACCCCACTCGCTTTAGATGTGCAGAAATCGTACCAGAAGGTCACTATCACTTCGACTTGCGTAAACCTTAAATTATTTACTTCGTTTATACACAGTATGTTAGGATGTATAGTTAATGTAGATATTAATCTAAAGCAATACCAGAATCCAATAAATTTCAGTAGCATTTTAAGAATTGGGGTCATGCTTGACCCCAATTTTGACTCCAATTTAATGGGGGCCACGCGATAGCAAAGAAGCTAAGAAAAAATTGATTAAAAACACTGAAACGACGTTATCAGTTCGATATCATGTTTGGTTTTGCTATACCCGGATGGGGGTTATGGCTGATAGCCCAATGCTGTCAAAAATAAGAAAAAGAATCAATTAATGAAAGCGAACCCCTTTGGAGTGCGTGTCGTTTGAGGCTAAGAAAAAATTGAAAACCACATAAAAAATCTTTTCATTATGGTCCATTAGTTGCTCTTGTTTCCCCGGATGGGGTTATGGCATGATAGCCCAGGGTAAGCATGCGCAGCCCTGGGTAAAATAAGCAAGGTATTGCACCCCAGAAAGGGGTGCCGGCAAAATTGTTGTGAAAATTATTTTAACCTCTTTTGGCTCGCTATATGCCGGCACCCCTTTCTGGGGTGCAATATTTAATTATTTTAAACCCAGGGTTGCGCACTGCTTACCCTGGGCTATCAGGCCGTAACCCCCATCCGGGGGTAAACAAGAGCAACTAATGAACCTTAATGAAAAGTTTTTTTTATAATGGGGACCAGGTCACCCCTAATCTCAACACCTATCCTGACACTAATAGCAACAGTTTTGTTTTTATATATTTTTACCATGTTAAATGTTCACTTTATATAATTAATAATATTATTAGAGATATTTATATAATTTATGTAATTGAAATATAATTGAAATTATCATAATATGTTGTGCCAGCATAATAATTTAACTAAAAAGGAGTAACTATATGCAACCTGTAGCACCGGGAGGTCCCGCAAATGCAGATGCCGAAATTGAAGAGCAAGATAATATTGGCGACGGAATCCAAAAAATATTTATTCTAATTTTTGTTTTGGGTACATGTTACACACTCTATAAGGGATATAGTATAAGTTCTCAATTAGAAGAAAAAAGGATTTGGAAATTACGAGAAAATCGTTTTGCTTGCAATGCTTATGAGATGTCAAAGGAAATGGCTGATTTTGAAGTTACACATGCGGAAAAAATGTCTAAAGATGCTGACAGTTTGTATGAGAGCTTTGATGAGCAATTCAGTGCATGTAGAAGAAATAAAAATAAAAGCGATGACTGCACACCTCTACGTAGATTACGAAAAGAAGCCTTCGCAACAAAACATGCTGCGAGTTTGCTACATAGTGCTGCTAAAGCCAAACATCAGTATGTTCTCTCAACTCGTCATAACTGGTGCAAGAAGCAACACAAGCGCGGTAGATAGTTATTGTTATGGCTTGAAAAAAGGCAGGTATCAAATTGAATATTGAAGAACTTGATTTTGAAGTTACCGAAAACCCTTCTACATCAGATTTGGATTTTTTAACACAAAAAATTAATGAAGAGTTATCTGCTTCCCCCTTTACCATTTTTGTTCGTAATAAAGAAGGTAAGATCATAGCCGGGTGTAATGGATCGATTATCTGTGGCTCGATCTATACAGATCAACTTTGGGTTGATCCTAATCTTAGGGAACGGGGCGTGGGCAAAAAACTTATGGAGACCGTACATGAGTATGGTAAGAAGCACGGATGTATGCTCACTACTGTGACAACAATGGATTTTCAGGCCCCCAATTTTTATGCAAAACTCGGATATAAAATTGATTTTGCTAAAGAAGGATATAGTAAAGGTGCTTCCTGCATTTTTATGTCTAAAAAACTATGAAGCAAAAATATATCTAGAATTGGGGTCAAGCCTGCCGCCAATTTGAAAACTTCTGGATCACCAATTGGTTTTTAACCTATTATGTATTGTTTTAAAGACACTTTTTCATGAATTTTCGGACATACTTAACATGCTTGAGAAACAAAAAATCATTTCAGATCAGAAAATTATCAATTGTTTAAATTTTGATTACGGGCTTAAAGTGACGACACTTGCATTCTTGCCTTTAGGGGCAGATATAAATGCCTCTATATATAAAGCACTTGCAGATAACGAAGCATGCTATTTTGTAAAACTAAAGAATGGCGCCCATCATGATATTAGCGTTGACGTTGCTATACTGTTAAATGAGGCTGGAATCCAACAAATTATTTCACCTATTAACACTACAAATGGTCACTCATTTCAGTATATCGACAATTTTACTCTGATTGTTTATCCATATGTCGATGGGCAGAATGGTTTTAACAACAATCTAACTAACGATCAATAGTTTGTTTTAGGTAGGGCTCTAAGGCAGATTCACGAAATTGAAGTACCCTTATCAATGCAAAAGAGGGTTCGACGAGAAATTTATTTGCCTAAATGGCGCGAGTTAGTAAGAGACCTGTATGCTCATATCGAAACTGTATTACTTGATGATGAAATTGCAATAAAGCTCATGAGCTTTATGAAGGAACATAACAGTGCAATTTTCAGGCTCGTAGATAGAGCACAAGAACTTAGTCAAAAACTCAAGGATGTGCCGACTAAATTCGTGCTATGCCATTCCGACATCCATGGTGGGAATGTATTGATTAGCGGCAATAATCATATTTATATAGTCGATTGGGATGATCCTATTATGGCCCCCAAAGAACGTGACTTGATGTTTATTGGTGGGGGAGTCGCAAATGTTTGGAATAAAGCTCACGAGGAAGAGTTTTTTTATAAGGGCTATGGAGTGACTGAAATTAATGCAGCAATGCTATCCTATTATAGACATGAACGAATTGTTGAAGACATTGCTGTCTATGGCCAGGAGTTACTAATGACGACTGTAGGGGGTGCTGACAGGGAAGAAATGTGTAAGCAGTTTGTATCAATGTTCGAACCGGATGGCGTGGTCGATATAGCTTTCAGAACCGATGTAAACTAAACAATATTATGATTAGAGATTAGGGTCCGGCCTGACGCCAATTTAAAGGGGGCCACGTGATAACAAGGAGGCTAAAATCCCTAAAAAATCTGCAGAATTGTCAATTTTTTCTTAGCCTCAAGCGACACGCACTTCAAAGAGGTTCGCCTTCATTAATTGAATTTAAACCAAAGCTATCTTACGTAATTAAGTCTACATTCAGCGATTTCATATTTTTTCTTATTTTGATAGCATTAGGCGCATTGGGCTATCAGGCCATAAACCCCATCCGGGGGTAAACAAGAGCAACTATTGATAGGGACTTCCTGACATATTATTGTCCGTTGGCATCGCATAGGCGATCGAAGCAACACTCAAAAGGCAACTTCAAAATAAATTTTTCAAAATAAATTTTTTCATATATTCTCCGTTTAATTGAGTTGGGGACATTAATCCATGAATAAGATTCTCGTTCGTTGAGGTCTTATAATTTTTTTTATAGACTACCCCTCTATTAAGTTCAATATTATCATTAATGGCTCTTAGTAACATCCTTATCCCTATCGAAAACGAATGACACATCCACTCTATCAAGTATTTGAATATTAATAATTTAAATAAATATCTCTTACTTAACGCTTCATAAATTCCCAAAGACGAAAAATTGCTGTAGAAAAGGTTAAAGCTGAAAACAGATATGCGGCTATAATAAAAGTAGATGGAAATAAAATCATGATGGAAAAAAATATGAAGGCTTCGCCCCTCTCAATCAGACCTGGACTGTAAAAAAAACTTTTCATCGATTGGTTTTCAACAAATATGCCAACGACCAGAAATGTTGTTATACACAGCAAAATGCTACCAAGCATTATTAAGCTTGGAAAGGCACGGGCATTGGCATCCACAAAGAATAGGCCTAATATTACGGAAAATTCAACGATACGGTCGCAAACAATATCTAGGGCGGCGCCTTTAGAGGTGACAAGATTTAAATAGCGTGCAAGAGATCCGTCTAGAGTGTCAAGAAAACCAGAAAGCATTAATGCAAGAAAGGCAATCCAAGGAAAATTAAAAATGACCAAGGGACAAACAATTAGGCCCAGGAGACAACTTGATAAAGTAATTGTTTTAGGAGAAAGCTTATTAAAAAAAGGCAAGATGGGTTCTATACAAGTTTTTTGATAAACTTGTCGATAGTAGCTATCAATCATTTTTTATAAACTCTCTCTTCTTGTGATAAAAGCAAGCCAATTCAATTGAGTCCATCAGCTATAATCATCAATTAAAGTTCTATTTTTTATCTATATGTCAATGAAATGGACTATCATTTATTTTAATATTTAGTCATTCCCCAAATTTCTTTCAACCGCGCATCTCGCCCGCAGTTATATCGATAGAACTTATAGCGAAGTGGATTTTTATTATAGTAATTCTGATGATATTCTTCTGCTGGATAAAAAGTTTTTGCTGGTAAAATTTCAACTAATATAGGATGTATTTGATTAGCTTCAATCAATTGCTTTTTAGATTTTTCGGCCAACTCTTCCTGATTTTCATTATGATAAAAAATCACTGGTCGATATTGACTTCCTTTATCACAAAATTGACCATCATTTCGCGTTGGGTCAACATTGTGCCAATAAAAATCTAACAGTTCTTGATAGGTAACCACCTTCGGATCAAATTTGACTTGAAGAGATTCTACATGACCGCTTCCACCTGCTGAAACCTGCTCATATGAAGGATTAACTTTTTCTCCTCCTGTATATCCAGCTGTTGTAGATATCACTCCCTTTATTTGATCAAAGTCATGCTGAGTGCACCAAAAACAACCACTTGCAAATGTCGCGTACTCATATTTGTCACCATCGTTTAATTTCTCTTCCGCTTGAGCTAATTGTGCAAAAAAAGTAAAAAAACATGTCATTACGTACAAAAAATTATAGGCTATTCTTGTCATATATATCCCCCTTGTCTTTTTTTTATTCTTGACAACTGGTATTAAAAAGTAAATATTAATTTTAAAAGCATTCAAGGAGTCTTTAATGAAAAATTTCATGATACTGATATTTAGCCTTTTAGCTATATTTCAAGGACCTTCTCAAGTTTTTGGTGAATCAAAGACAGATCTTGCAGAAAAGGACTGTTTACCTGAGTACCGATTTGATGGAAAAAAATTGATTTTATCAGAAAAAGAATGGCAAGAACGTCTCACGCCTGAGCAGTTCACCATCTTGAGAAAAGGTGGAACTGAGACTCCCTTCAAAAATGCTTATAATGCTAATAAAGAAAATGGGATCTATGTCTGTGCAGGGTGTGGACTTCCACTTTACAGCTCTAATACGAAATTCGATTCTGGTACTGGATGGCCAAGTTTTTGGCAACCAATCTGCCCTGAAAATGTCACTTTAACCGAAGAAGGTTGGTTTTTTAAGAAAACTGAGGTCTCATGTAGTCGCTGTAGAGGACATCTTGGTGATGTTTTCAACGATGGCCCTCAACCGACTGGTAAACGTTATTGCATGGATTCAGCATCCTTAAAATTTATTCCGAAATGATAGATTCTTCAAATGCGAAATCTTATCCTCTTGTAGTAATTGGAGCTGGTGCCGGAGGATTAGTGGTTGCCATTGGAGCGACTAAAGCTGGCAAAAAAGTTCTTCTTATTGAAAAAGGGAATTATGGTGGTGATTGTACAAATTTTGGTTGTATCCCAAGTAAATCACTAATTGCATCAGCCAATTCTGCAGCCACTACAAAAGAAGGAAGAGATCTTGGTATCGAAGTTTTTTCGGAAACAATACAAGCTAATAAATCTCTTTCCAGAGTAAGAAAAATTGTAGCTGAAATTCGCTCACATGAAGATCCGGAGGCTTTGAATAAGCTGGGGTTAGAGACTTTGACAGGCACAGCCAAATTCGAAGGACCTTACGTTTTACGAGTTAATGAAGAAATTATTAGAGCTAAGCAAATTGTCATTGCAACTGGATCCTCTCCTTTTATCCCAATAATTAAGGGTCTTGATAAAACACCTTTTCTCACAAACGAAACCATTTTTGAACTCAAAGAAATCCCCAAAAGTCTTGTGGTGATGGGTGGAGGGCCTATCGGATGTGAGCTTGCCCAAGCTTTTTTAAGATTAGGTTCAAAAGTTTCACTCATTCATTCTCATATTCTACTATTGAATAAAGAAGAAGCCACTACACAAGAAGTCATCGCTGCTCAGTTTAAATCGGAAGGCATGGCTTTGCATTTAGGTATAGGTGTGAAGGAAGTCACTTATCATGATGGTCAATTCCAGTTTTTTCTTGACAACGGACAAAAAATTGAATCTGAAGCATTGCTTGTATCAGTCGGTAGAAAACCTAATGTTTCATCATTAAATCTAGAGGTTGCTGGTGTAAATTATACTGATAAGGGCATTCCAGTAGATGCTTATGGCCGAACTAATCAATCTCACATCTGGGCTGTAGGCGATGTCATCGGTACACCTTTTTTTACTCATTGGGCAGAAAATCAAGCTCGCAGTGTTCTTACTTCCCTAATTCTTCCTTTTTCTTTCAAGAAGAAAATCGACAGAAATCAATCTATTCCACGCGTTACCTATACTGATCCTGAAGTTGCCAGCATTGGATTATCAGAAAAAGAAGCTAGTCAACAATATAACATCGCAACTTATACGGTTCCTTTTAGCCAAGTTGATAGAGCCATCACTACAGGTCAAACAGAGGGCTTTGTCAAAATTGTGACAAAAAAATGGAGCAGTAAAATTCTTGGCTGCACAATAGTTGGACCACGAGCAGGAGAAATGTTAGGTGAAATTAGTTTGGCCATGTATGCAGGTATTCCACTACGCAAACTATCAGCACTTATTCATCCCTATCCCACATACAACGGAGCAATAAGAAAAGCAGCAGATTTGTGGTTAACACAAACCATTTTGCCAATTTTCAAAAGGAAAAAATGAATAAGAATATAGTAAAATATTTACCTATTCTCCTCATCTTTGTAGGCATGGCTTCCATTTATTTTTCTGGAGTCTATCACTATCTTTCTCTTGACTATCTTCGCATGTACCATAAAAGTTTAAAAACATTTGTAGAGATGCACCCAATTGCTTTACCTATCGCATTTTGTCTTGTTTATATTATTTCAACCGCATTATCTGTCCCTGGCGCTGTTTTTTTAACTCTTTTAGGCGGTTATTTATTTCCACAGCCCTTTAGTACAATTTATGTCGTTCTTTCAGCTACTTGTGGAGCAACTCTCATCTTTTTGGCCGCTCGGACTGCATTAAAAGAGATACTGAAAAAAAAAGCTGGCCCATTTTTACAAAAGATGGAAAAAGGTTTTCAAGAAAATGCTGTTAGCTATTTACTCTTTTTGAGATTTGTTCCCTTATTTCCATTTTGGCTTGTCAACATTGCCCCCGCTTTCTTTGAAGTTTCATTAATCACTTTTGTGTGGACGACATTAGTTGGGATCTTTCCAGGTACTTTAGTTTTTACACTTGCTGGAGGAGGTTTAGAAAAAATCCTAGAAAATAATGAATCTTTCTCACTAAGTACAATTTTTAATACACAAATAAAAATTGCATTAGTTTTATTAGGTATAACAGCCTTAGTGCCAATCATATGGAAGAAATTCAAGAAAAAAAATTCTAAAGATGATGTAAACCCATAAAAAATGAATTTAACGTCCAAGGATTTTTAGATTCTAGCATCATCATTATCCCTGTTCCCATTGACGTTAATAAAAAGGCACAAGGTGTAATCCCAATAAAAGTTGTCCAGATGAAAGTCGTTAGTCGAACACCAAATAAGGCTGAAGAAACGGTTACAAACCAGCAAGGGAAAAGCGGAACTATTCTTAGGAATAGCAGGTAACCCGCAGAATTTTGCTGAAATCCCTTTGCGATTTTACTAAAAAGTTCTACTTTTTTACTTAGGAAATTTTCTGAAGCTTTTCTCGTTGATAAGAAAAGAATAGAACCACCCATTGTTGCAGAGCAAATCACATAAAGTGTACTTAGAGGAAGCGGGAAAAGAAAGCCCCCTAGAATTGTCAAGAGTAAAATACCCGGCAATGCTAAGGAAGAATAGATGATGTAAATTCCCATATATATTAATGGACTTGTATAGGGATGCTTTTCAACATATCCCATTGCAATACGGTGAACCATTTCAAAGTTATCCCAAGTTAAATGACGCGTAAGACCTGTTAAATAAGCAACCACAATAAGAATGATGATAATTGTGATAGGTAAAAAGCGTTTAATACCTGCCATTATTTGAATATCTTTTTATAAAGTGGAAGAATTGTTTGCTTAATCCAAAGATCTGCGGCATGTCGAATAACTAAACTATAAGATGGATAATGATGAATGAAATTAGCTAATTTTCGTAAGGGAATTTTAATGTACATAGCAGTTGAAATTTCACTTAAAAGCTCACCCGCTCCTTCTCCAACAAGAGTCGCCCCAAAAATATGGCAGCTCCATTTTCTTGCCATAATTTTTGCAAAACCATCCGTCCTTACTGTTGTGATGGCTCGATAAATTGAGGAAAAAAGAACTACGTAAGTTGCAACTGTCCCATATTTATCTTTTGCGTCATTTTCTGATAATTCAATAGATGCAACTTCTGGGTCTGTAAAGGTGATGCGAGGCATAGACTGATTATCCAATTTATATTTAAAAAAAGGATTCAAAAAAGAGGAAAGTACAGCCCTCGCTTGATGCTCAGCTGAATGAATGTAAAAGGGATGTCCTATACAATCGCCAATAGCCCAAATATTGGGAATATTTGTCCTTCCATAAGAATCAACCAAAATACCCTCGTTTGTATAGCGAACACCAACCGCATCTAAATTTAGAGTCTTAAGATTAGGTTGATGCCCAACCGCCACTAATATTTGTTCGACTCCAAGGACATACGCATTAACCTAACTTATTTATAAAAAATACATGTTAGCATAGTTTAAAAGATAGAAAATTATAAATAAATAGCTTACAAGTAACCTGCAAATGAAATCAAAAAATAATTAAAGTATATTATAAGTAGTTAAAAATAAAGGCGTTTTCTGTATAAAAGTTTTTACCGCGAAAAATCTAACAGAAAAGGCATTTATGAAAAACATATCAAAATGCAAGGCTTAAAGCAAGCACCAAAAACAAGCTAGAAATATTCAGAATAAAATCAGAAAGAGGATAAAAATTATTCTCGAGCAAAAATATTATCACCTGAACAGAAAAAAAAGAGATCAGAGCAACTTGCTAAGAGAAGGGAATTAAAACAAAAAAGAAAACTCTTAAATTAAGCAAAAGTACGAAACTAAAACTATTCATAAGATTCAGGAAGCAATGTCCTCAATTTTCACTATCGAATTATTAGATCAAATAGCCAAGGCTACCGGATTCATTAAGAGGTCTGGTGGCGAGATCACAGCCTTCTCATTCATGTATATTGTCAGTTTTGGCTTTTTTTTAGGAAGTGGGAGAATAGCTCTTACTTATCTCGTGGCAGGTTTACGCACACATTTTAATGTCATTATAACACCCCAAGCCCTTTCTAAAAGAATCAATAGTTCTAGTTCTGTTAAATTTTTAAAATCGATACTTCAAAAACTCATAAGCATTCAATTGGACATAGGATTAAAAAACTTCTATTCAGAAATTTTCCCAATGTTCACAGGGATTTAACGGAATGAAAATTACTAGTGCTACAACAAATGATCAAACTAATTCAAAAGATATTTTGAAGTGCATAAAAGCAAAAAGTTTAATTATAAGAGATTTAGGGTATTTTACTCTGATTGTTTATCCATTTGTCGATGGGCATAATGGTTTTTAACAGCATTCTAATGAACGATCAATGGTTTGTTTTAGGTAAGGCTCTAAGGCAGATTCACGAAATTGAAGTACCCTCATCATTGCAAAAGAGGGTTCGACGAGAAAAATTATTTGCCTAAATGGCGCGAGTTAGTAAGAGAACTGTTTACTCATATGGAAATTGTATTACTTGATGATGAAGTTGCAATAAAGCTCATGAGCTTTATGAAGGAACATGCCAGTGCAATTTTCAAACTCGTAGATAGAGCACAAGAACTTAGTCAAAAACTCAAGGATATGTCGACTAAATTCGTGCTATGCCATTCCGACATCCATGGTGGAAATGTATTGATTAGCGGCAATAATCATATTTATATAGTAGATTGGGATGATCCTATTATGGCCCCCAAAGAACGTGACTTGATGTTTATTGGTGGGGGAGTCGCAAATGTTTGGAATAAAGCTCACGAGGAAGAGAAGGGCTATGGAGTGACTGAAATTAATGCAGCAATGCTATCCTATTATAGACATGAACGAATTGTTGAAGACATCGCTGTCTATGGTCAGGAGTTACTTATGACGACTGCAGGGGGTGCGGACAGGGAAGAAATGTTTAAGCAGTTTGTATCAATGTTCGAACCAGATGGAGTGATCGATATAGCTTTCAGAACTGATGCAAGCTAAACAATCTAATGATAAGAGGTTCGGGTCTTGCCTGGCATATTGGCATTTGAATAATTCTCCAAATAATAATATCCAGTCCTGAACTATTTCGGAACCAAATATTTAAGGTTTAATTTAATTTTAAATGATTTATTTCTCTTGTTTTATCAGCCTAAACAAATAAAGTTATAATTAATGCAATTGCTGCGAGGCTTGTAATTATCATGCAAATAATCCCTAAAATATTCATAAGAAGGGAATTGACGTGATTCCCCATAATTTTTTTGCTATTACATATATGAAGAATAATCATAATTACAAATGGTGTTATCATACCGTAAATGATTGCCGTTACGATTAGAGACTTGATCGGATCTATTCCAAATACATTTAGTAACACCCCTAGTAGAACGGAAAGTATGATAACAATATAAAAGGATTTGGCTTCAAATAATTTTTTATCTAAACCTTTCTTCCAATTGAAAGTTTCAGAAAAAATATATCCAATACAACCCGCAAGAATAGGTATTGAGAGAAAACCAAGGCCTAATATTCCAATCGAAAAAATGATATAGGCAAATTCACCTGCTAAAGGTTTTAATGCTTCAGCAGCATCTTCAACAGTCTTTATTTCGCTCGATCCTTGACCGAATAATACTGTACCAGTTGTAAGAATGACGAAATACATCACCAAATTCGACAGAAACATCCCTATATTTACATCGAGCCTCATTTCTTTAATTTCTTTATGGATAGAATTGTCATTATGATTGATGTGCTCACACGACATTGATGCTTGCCAATAGAAAAGATAAGGGGAAATCGTTGTTCCTAGTATGGCAACTAACATTGATATCCATTCTTTATTCCATTTAATCGTTGGGGTAAATGTAGCAAATATGTTCTCTTTCCAGTTTTGTTCAACTAAGAATGGAACGATGAGATAACATATTAAACTTAAACAACAGTATTTCAGGACGACAGTAACTTGATTGTAAGAGAAAAAAATTAAGAAAAAGACAATCGCCAATGCAAAAATGAAGGAATACATTAATGGAGAAATAAATGGAAACAACAAGTGAGCAACAGCGGCCATACCCGCTAAATCTGCCGCAATGTTAATGACAATCGCTGGCACAACCAAAATTAGGAGCAAATATCCAAGTATTCTGGGGTAGTAAGTCCTCAAAACACCTGCCAAACCATTACAATTTATTATGCCGATTCTTGCACACATTTCTTGCAAAGCAAACATTAATGGATATGTAATAAGAGCAGTCCATAACAAGCTAATTCCAAAACGAGCCCCTGCCTGAGAATAAGTAGCAATGCCTGACGGGTCATCATCACTTGCTCCTGTAATTAGCCCCGGACCGAGCTTTCGAAAAATACTTGAAGCACTTTTTTTTTCTGACATAGTAATTCTTACCTTAACTATTTTTGACATTTAAGACAAAAAAAGCTTATCCTTGCTCTCTTTCCTGTCTTTTTTCTAGAAATCTTTTCTCCACATAAAGGACAAACACTTTTTCGATAAATTTTATAATGCTTTTTCAAAACAAATTGTTTCCTCCATTCGTAAAATTGATGTGAAAACATCTGCGCATTTTTTACAATTTTCGGCAAAATTGAAAGAGGTATGTCCTTGACAAGAGATGTAGGTTTCTTTTTCACTAAAAAAAGGACTTCATTTTTTATAATATTTCCTACCCCAGAAAAAATCGTTTGATCAAGTAATACATCTGCTATTTCATCTTCTTGGTGACTTTTTACTGCTTTCAATGCTTTTTTTGAATCCCATATGGAAGACATGATGTCCGTTGAAAAATCATAAAGATCATGAGCATGAGGTGTTTCAAGGTATTTTAGTGAAGAACTATAGATGATAATATCGCCTTCTTCAAAAATTAATGTCAGTCGTGGACTTATCGTTTTTTTAGGGTAGTCTCCAGTGACCTTTTTACCGTTTATAGTAGATTCAAAGCTCCCATATAACAAGAAGTGGACACGCAAGGCAAACTTGTCAAATTGAAAAACAAGATGCTTGCCCCATGAAAAGATATCTAAGACAGTCTTTTTATGGAGTCTTTCTTTCTCGATTTTAGTGTTTCCTGCAACCTCTAAAACGGTTTTTCCAATAAAAGGAGATAGCCATTCAGCTGCTAAATAAAGAGAAGGTCCTTCCAATTTTACCTCGTCTTTTTGGGGTTTTTGCGCTTTTTTTCTAGCTTCTGAAAGAGCCAATTGCTATCGATTGTTTTTTATATGTCATTTTTTGTGAATTTTTCCCGACTTCAAAATTGCTTTTAGATCATTATCTCACTTTTTGAGAAAAATACCATAAAGATAGGCAGCTTGCGCTAATGGAAGTACAAGTGAGAATGTCTTTTAATATTACTTTTCGTCATCAACATCTGTCAAAGTGAAATCAACCCGAGTTGTTCCTTGAAAAACTGCAATTGTTGATCATTCTATAGGATTTGTAGTAACAGCATCAGTTATTATTCCTGTAACAGCCAATGGAAATTGATTCAAGGCAAAATTAACTGTTGTCTTATTATTGGGGCTCACAGCTAACAGCCAAAATGAAAACTCAGTTTTACTGAAGTCTACATATATTTTATTATTCCAATTGTTATCAAGTATTTTAATAGCGAATTACTTGCGATTAAAAAATAAGGGGATCATAAAGGATTTAGAAAATTCAATCTCATTTTTTTCAATGCAATTGGATACACAGTTTATTTCTAAACTCAAATGAATATTACTAAACAGTGCTATTGAACAAATTGTAATCTCTCCAGTATGCTAGATCGATATTAAATAGCTTCGTACCGTGGTTTATAGTAATATGGCGGACTCATAACCCGTTGGTCCCTGCTTCAAATTCAGGTTGCCCCATATTTTCCACATATACTTCTAAGGGTGTTTTGAAATTGGGTTCAGACCTGACCCCAATTCATAATTACAATTAATGTAGGCATAGACATATCGTAAGGGAGTGATTATGAAAGCAGTTGATATTCGAGATAGGATTTGCGATATAGTTTCAGCAATACGACCTTTAGATGATATCGAAAGGCAACATGTCAATTTTGTACTTAGTTGGATTCAATCAGATGTTGAAATTTTTCGTATTGAGAAGCCAGCAACCCCGCCCATACATTTGGTATCATATTTCTTGGTCTTTTCACCAGAACAATCCAAGGTATTGCTGGTCGATCACAAAAAAGCGGAGCTGTGGCTTCCTCCAGGTGGTCATGTAGAGCTAAATGAAGATCCAAAGGACACTGTCGTTAGGGAAGCAATAGAAGAGTTAGGAATTACAGCAGAATTTATTTTTGAAAAGCCTCTTTTTGTGACTGTCACAAAGACCGTTGGGAATGTAATTCAGCACACAGATGTTTCATTATGGTATGCACTTAAATGGAACCCTGAAGATCCGCTGATCTATGACAAAGATGAATTTCATCAAATTCGATGGTTTGAGATAGATGAAGTTCCATTTGAAAGATCCGATCCTCATCTAAGGCGCTTCATAAAAAAAATCAAGGAAAATTATGTCTAACTTTGAAGCTGGAAATAGTCCTTGCGATGACATCGAACCAAAGAAAAAAAAGATCGTTGTCATCCCATACAACTCCGACTGGCCTCAAATTTTTATAAGGGAGTCGGAAAAAATAAAAGAGGCTCTTGGATCTAATTGCATAGCTATTCATCACATCGGTTCTACTTCAGTGCCCGGCCTTTCAGCGAAACAGATAATTGATATGATAGGAGTTGTAAAAGATCCAGAAAAGGCTATACAAGCCCTTGAAAGTTTAGGTTTCCGGTATAAGGGCGAGTATAACATTCCGATGCGGTTTTATTTTAGCCGATCAAAAGATGTCGAAACTAACCTTCATATCTACAAAGAAGGTCATCCAGAGATTGAGTTGAATCTACTTTTCAGAGATTACTTGCGCAAACATTCTGATGCACGAGATGATTATGGCGAGCTTAAAAAGAATCTTCTCAAGGAGAAATCTTCTTATGAAAAGAATAATTCCTGTTTTACAGGATATAACTTAGGTAAAGATGCTTTCATCAGAAAAATACTACTGGCTTCAGGATTTAACCGTATTCGCATCATGAAATGCACACACTACGCTGAATGGGAAGCGGCCAAGTGGTTGAGGAACAAATTCTTTTTTGATCCTCTGTCGATTTCAGATCCTTACACGCGGACATTTGATCATCCTGAGCATGTTCATCTTATTCTCTACCAGGGAGTCGAAATTATTGGATACGCTCATATACAGTTTTGGCCCGAGCAAAGAGCGGCTTTACGCATTATCGTCATTGACGAAAATTATAGACACCATGGATTGGGAAGTCAATTTTTACAGCTATGCGAACAATGGTTGAAAAGCCAAGGGATCAAATCTCTTCATAATGAGGCTAGACCAAATATCGTCAGTTTTTATCGCAGAAATGGCTACTCCAAAATGCCTTTTGAAGACCCAAGTGGCGAACCTCCAAGTACTCATGATATTGCGATGGGAAAATTGTTATAAATTATTGAATTAGAAAATTTTTCTCTTCTTGCAAGCCATATTTTAGGACTTTTCTATGCAGACATTGGGGCATATTGGCATTTGAATAAGACTCCAAATGCCACTATGCCAGTCCTGACCCCAATTTGAACCCAATTTCTATTGAAATAAATTACTCATTAGTAACGATCGACGCTATTTCGTCAACTTGTGACAAACTCATGTCACAACTTGCGAAAAACTTGTGACACAGCTTGTGACAAAGTCATATAATCTTCATCCCTTTTGCTTATGATCTGCAAGGACTTCATCGATATGTCTTTTTTTATTTAGATAGCCCAAAATAATATCATATCAGAGAAGCTTTGAAAAGTTTGAACTTTTAAACCCCTCGGCATCCTTCTTTATCTTATAGAAATAACTATTCTTAAAATTCGGAAATTTTACGGCACATTGACCCCAATTACCAAACATTATTTCTTTCTCAATTTCATAATCACAACCACGGCACAAATATACCAAGCTCGGGTAGGATTGTTAATATTTTTGGGCGTGAAAGCTCCCGCGGTTGAGTGATCGTAAGTCACCCAATATTAGTAATATGGGGTGACTTACGATCGCTCAACCCCGGGACTTTGACGCAGCAAAAATATTAACAATCCTACCCGAGCGTGGTATAATCAAAAAAAATTCAAAACATACCAAATATACATCCCTATAATTCCACCTGGCATCGTGTGCTCCATTATCCCTCCAAAAAAGTTATACTTTTACTTTTGTAATTTTTCGAACCCCATTTAATTAAAGAAAGCCTAGAAAGATTGCTTTCCATAGATCTTTAATGCTCTTTACTAAGATTAGCTATTCAAATGCTTATCATTCTCACTTGCATTTAATCGGCGTAATTCCTTTAACATTTTTGCCTGTAAAAATGTTTGGATTATAATCGCAATGCCGATAACGACCACAAATAACATTGTAACGATCATGCATATCATCATACCCATTTGTTCGTTCATAGATAACCTTTGGTTAGTTTTTATTGTTTGATTTTTTCAATTCTTTTTGCTTCAAAATAAAAATATTGGTGGATAAACGAGCAAATTAAGTAAAAATGACGTCACCAATCCCCCAATCATTGAGATAATAATCATCAAAAAACGTTGAAGCTGTTAACGCTAATTCTAACTTTACTAACTCAAAATCACCTTGCACCTTTTGTGCATACGCTAGAGTAACCTCTCCTTGAAGAGTGCGTTTGCCTGGAAATTGGAATTTTTGACTAAGTTCAAGTATCTGACCATAGCGCAGTGGTTGGTCGTTAAAGGTTTGATTGCCCATGCTGCCAGGAGCAAAGGCATAAGACATCATAGGATCATCTAGCGCGATAGCTTGAGGATAACGATAGACAGCTGCTTGCCAAGCCTGTCTAGCAGATTCAATACTAGGATTGCGATTAAGAACAGCCCATATCAGCTCATTCCGATCTAAGTCGTTATATTTATCAAAAAGATCAACACATTCATTTTCATCATATTTATTAAAAATACTGCTTTGCGACATGGATGTAGATAATTCACATAACAACATGCGATACTGGAAATCATTACAAGAATTTCCACAACACCCTGTCAAGACAGTAACCAGTAAATATAGAATGCAAGGATGCAAAAGCTGAATATTTAACAAAGATCCCTCACTTGAATTAAATGATAACTCTCACCAGATGCATTGGAGGGATCAACATGAATTATAGCATTGGAAAGAAAAGGGATATGATGGAAAAGCTGGTGGTGTACTTCTTTAGCAATATGATGCCCTTCTTCGACAGATAATGTTTGATTTACAGTTATATTTACTTCTGCATGGAGACGATGTCCTAACCAACGAACTCGCACTTCATTGACACTTTCAACCCCTGCGACATGGCTAGATTCAATTGTAATTTTGTCTACTAGATCAGGGTCTACTCCATCTAACATGCGTGTAAAAACAGCAATTGACGATTCCCAAACAATTTTAAAAATCATCAATGTCATAATAAGTCCAATGATGGGATCAGCTAATGGATAGCCAAGCCAAACTCCTATAACACTGAATAGCACCCCTAAACTAACTAAACCATCTGTTCTAGCGTGGTACCCATCAGCTATAAGAGCAGCGCTTCCAATTTCTTTTCCTACCTTAATTCGAAATATTGCTACCCCCTCATTACCAAGAAAACCAATTAATGAAGCAGCAATAATTCCACCTAAATATTCAATTTTTTGAGGATGGAAAAAGCGATTAATTGACTCATATCCTGCTACAATTGCGCTAATCAAAATAGTAAGGACAATAAATAATCCAGCTAGATCCTCAACACGTCCATACCCATAGGTAAATCTTTTATTTGGCTTTTTTCGAGCAAACAAAAAGGCTATACCTAATGGGATAGCGGTTAAGGCATCTCCAAAATTATGAATTGTATCAGCTAGAAGAGCAACGCTTCCAGATATGTAAACTATCAAACCTTGAAAGACAGTAGTAATCATTAATCCAAGAAAAGACCATTTAACGGCCCATATTCCACGGCTAGTTGTTAAAATAGAAGGATCGATTATTCCGTGTGTATGCTCATGGGAATGATTGTGAGGAGTCATTCTTTTTCCTAAATTTTTTGATTAAAGAAAGCCTGGAAAGATCCAGACTTTCCATTGATTTTTTAGCGCTGGTTATACATGCCTTGATCCTGTTGCATTCTTCCAGTATTCATGTTCATGCCGCGATCTTGTTGCATTTGGCTTTGACCATTCATCATCTTTTGGCGCATCATTTGCATCTCTGTATTTAGCACTCTTAGAACAAAAGCCCTTTGTTGGGCATCAAGCTTATCGTACATAGCTTTGTCTTGATTGTTTAGATGAGAGTAAAGATCATTTTCTGTCATGATCATTTTCATATTCATCATTTGAGATGAATTGTTGTCATTCATCATATTGTCATTCATCGGCATTGAGTAAGCTTGTGAGCTAACTGTTAATAGACATAATGAAGACATGACTGTTAACTAATTTTTTCTTATAAACTCCTTTTGATTTGTTAGGGCCTCTCGTAAAAACACTATTGTTCTTTACGAGTTTAATGAGCACTATGAGCAGCCGAACAAGATTCAGCGCAGCGAGTACAAACTTCTGCACATTCTTGACAATGTTCAACTTTCATTTTTTTACACTCCTCTGCACATCGTTTACATATTTGTGCACACAGATCCATGATTTGGTGCTGGAATTCTGACTGGCTGCTTTTAGCTTTTATAGCTAATGAGCATATGTCAGCGCATTCTGCACATAAAACCGCTGTTTTCTTCTGACCCTCGTCAATACATTTTTTAGCACAAGCTGCAGAAACACTCATGCATTCCATTAATTGTTGCGTTTCTTTAGAATCTATTTGAGGAAATGAGGCATGTTCTGAACAGCAGCCTTTATTGTTTCCCTTGTTATTTTCTTTGTTATGCATAAAAAAGCCCCTGTTGTGGTTTTGATTAAAGAGGTGGATGCATATGGTACGGTCCAAATGTCATCCCTCCTCCGAAAAATCCTGTAATATTGATCATCAAAAATAAAAGAATCAAGCAACTGTAATAAAGCCTACTGATTCCAAAAAGTTCTCTGATAAATAACACTGCGATAGTGAAAATAGCTGTTGATATTCCAAACCACATGTGCCACCAAAGGAATGTTTCCATTAGACCGGAATAGGAAGCTGAGTAGCTATAAATTAATCCAAGTATAGCTGTAGGTGGTGCTATAATTGATGCCGCGATCAACATGAAGCGAGACGAAATTTCAAACATCGCCTTTTTAGCTATAACAAATAAAAGTTCAGAGATAGCTACCATATTAATCAAAGCAATGGGAAAATGTAAAACTATCAAGTGAAAACTTCCCAGCCATTGTATCCAAGTTAGAGGCCTTCCTCCTTCATTGGATTGCTTAACCTTTTCTTGAACATTCTCTATTTGTTGGATAGTTTCTTTTTGCATTTGTTTTTGCTCTTGATGTCCTTCATGTGCGAAAAGAACTAAGCTAAAAAAGATAAAACATAGAAGAAAGAAAAGTTTCATCTTAGTGTCCCATGTTTGATTGCATTTGATTGCTTTCATTCTGGTGTGGCATGTCCACATCATGACACATCCCCTGAATATTTCCCATTTTTGTACCATGATCACCATGCATATGACCCATGCTATCTTCTGGCTTGCTCTGCATCCAGTTTCCTTCTTGATGATTGGGCTCCAGTTTGTTATCCTCTTGACTAAACCAACTTTCTATGCTCCTCTCAGTATGAGAAGCATTTTGCATATTATTCATACTAGACATGTTAGGAATTATAGAATTCATATTATTTTGCATTCCGTTCATTTTAGAAGGATTATGGTTCATCGGTGTATTATCCATGCTTTGGTTATCCATATTCATATTATTTTGCATCTTCATTCCACGCATGTGGCTACCCATATTGTCTGTAGCATTAACAGACTCTGCGACCGTGCCTGGAGGGTGTTGGTACCAACCAGGATCTGCATAACTGGTTAAATTATCCCTCACTTTAAAAATCGTAAACATTCCCCCCATTTCAATTACACCGAAGGGGCCTGGACTACCCATGGGGGAGAGGTTTGATGGGTATTTCATTTTGAATCCCATATCCTTCATCTCCTTCGTTCCATACATTTCAAACATATCGCTCATCCCATTGATATTCATCAGACCCATGAAGTCTGGAAAAAATTGTCTAATGCGCTCTTCGAGATCTTGTTTGTTTATTCCTGTTAAGTTGGGAAGATCATGCTGCATTTGATTCATTGTATGGTGTGATTTATGACAATGTATGGCCCAGTCTCCTGGGTTATCTGCAATGAGTTCAATATCCCTCGTCTCACCGGAAGCCACAAGTACTGTAACTTCACTATATTGAGCTGCCGGAGGCAATCTTTTACCTCCTCTTCTTGTCACTAAAAATTCATGACCATGTAAATGAATGGGATGAGTGCCCATCATTACATTTCCAAAACGAATGCGTACACGATCGCCTGTTTTAACAACCAAGGACTCTATCTTGGGATATAGAGTGCTGTTAAAAGTAAAAAGGTTAAAGTCGAGCATTTCAAATGGAATAGGAGTTTTAGCACCCATTGGAATACGCCATTCATGTAAAAAAATTGCAAAATCACGATCTATTGGCGGATTATCGCCATCTTTGGGGTGAATAATGAAAAAACCTTCCATACCAAGTGCAATTTGAGTAATTTCATCGGCATGTGGGTGATACATAAATGTACCATTCTGTTTGAGAGTAAACTCATATTTGAATGTATCACCTGGTGGAATACCCTTTTGATTTAACCCCACCACTCCATCCATCCCATTAGGTAAAATAATTCCATGCCAGTGAACGGATGTAGGTTCATTCAGTTTGTTGGTGACAAGAATTCTAACACGATCTCCTTCAACAGCTTCAATCGTTGGACCTGGACTTGATCCATTATAACCCCAGCAATTGACCCAGAATCCGGGTGCAAATTCTCTTTGGATCGGCTCAGCAATAAGATGAAAGACTTTTACTTCCCCATCCATTGTCCAGGGAAGAGAACCTACATTTGGAGTGATAACAGATGGATGCCTAAGAACTCCTTCTGGATGGGTTTCTTTTTTAATTTTAACAATTGTTTTATTTTGAATGTCATTTTTGTTAGATTCCATTTGCATATTGTCATTCATGGGCATCTCTGAATGATTCATCTCTTGCGTAGGTTCCATAACAGGCGTATTAGATTGATGCATTTTGGAATTGAGAGAATACATACGATGCTCCATTTGCCCATGAAGCGAGAATGAACAAAGAAATCCTAAAAAAGTTAATGTATGGTAAATTTTCATTCTTGGACTCCTTCATCACAGTTACACTCATTGTTGCAAATATCACCATTTAACTGAGAAAGAACCAAGTAAAGTTTACCACCCAAAGCTCGATCAAGTTGGACTCTGACCACCCAGTAATTGCGTAGAGACATGACATAATTACTATAGGCTTGAAATTCTTGACGTTTATTTTCTATAAGACGATCAATTCCTAGTCCCATCAAGTTATAAAGCTCTTCAGAAGATTGTAGAATTTTGCTTTGCAAAGGAATGATACGAGCTCTATATTCATTAATGATTCTTAGATTATTCATAAGAAGCTTATGCGCCTCCCTGACTTCAGATAAAACTTGAATTTCCAAGGCAGCTAAGTGATTTTGGGCTTGCCTTAATTCTGCATGAAGACGCAGACGATCGGCTTGACCGTAGTTGAAGATGGGGATTTCACCTGTGAAAGCAGGCCCAATAACATTAGTTCCATCAGGATCTCTTTCTCCAGCAATACCAATACGTCCTTGTGTGTAAACCCACCATTGTTTAATTCCTAGTTTGCGACTTAAGCGAAGAACATCGAAACGGGCTGCTTGCAAATCCAGTCTTTCACTAAAAGCTACAGACTCAAGGCAGTCGAGAGGTACTCCTTGATAATCAATTTCTGGTAAGTTATCAGAAACTTTCCATTGAATGTCTCCGCAAAAACCGAGTAATCTATTTAATTTCTCTCTCAGTCGAATGATGTCATTTTGAATCCTTGCCATCTCCAACTCCGCTTCTAGATATCTAGCTTGGATTTGCTGAAATTCAAGGTCATTGACGTTTCCTATTTTTTGCTGTCTTTGGGCAAGTTCGCTATGAATGCTGGTCAACTCGACAATAGATTGAACATACTTAAGATCTTGCTGTGAGGCTTGGAGTTCGTAAAAGGTTTGTTCGACTTCAAAAGCCAAATCAAGAATGTCATTTGTGACTCTTAGTATTGTTTGCTCAAGCTCTGTCTTAGCAACTTTTACGCGAAGAGGAATAAGAAAAAGGTCTATAAAGCTGGAGGTAATCGTGTATTCAATATTTGTTTTTAAATTGGATTTTTCTGGGAACCGGAAAAAAAGATCAAAAGCTGGATTGGAAAAAAGGCCTGCTTCGACTAAATCAGCCTGGGCAATACCGATCTCTTCAAAAATTTCTTGAACCTTGGGATTGTTAAGAAAAGCTATTTGAACAGCTGAGTCAGCGGTTAATTCTTGTTGAAGAAGCGTTTCAATGAGTTCACATACTCTTTCATCTTCATAACATCCCTGACTCCATTGAACCTGTTTATCAATCCGACGTTCTATAGTTGAAGAAACACGACAATCATCTGGCCTCGGTATTTTTGTACATCCAGAAATAATACAGGATATTATTCCTAAAATCCACGTAGATTTAAATCGACTCATATAACCGGCCATTTTATTTAAATAATCTATTAATCCATTGTCTTAACTCATCTTCATTTTGTATTGCTTCAATTTCCAAAGAATTAGCTTTAGAGATAAAGTTGTCTAGAAGAGCGCGGAATATGGTGTTTGCAGTAATGTGCTCTCTTTAATCTTTAGACAAGTCGCCTTGAAGGCGAAATCACATTAATGTTCTAACTTGATCAGACGTCATGAGAGCATCACCCTGAAGATTTAAGATTTTTTATTGAATCATGCGGATAATCCGCATTCCTTTACCTTTTTGGCTTTTCAGAGTCACATGGAGATCGGTTTATTAATTTTTTCATATGCACCTCTTTTTTTCTCATGGTTCATAAAACCAAAAATGTATATACAAAGCAAGAACTTCCAAAGTTACTCACTTCTTACACCGCTACTTATTGCAGACAAATTGATGATTAAGAAAATTTTAGAGGATTATGTATGGAGACAAAAAGAAACATTTTTTTTGTTCGCCTCGAGATGACAAAGAAATTTGAAATGGATCCTTAAATATTGAATTCGAATTTCTATTTTGGAGCAAAAGACAAAATCGTTTACGGTAAGAATTATGCAAATTTTACGCAATTGATGGGAAAAAACTGGCATAAAATAGTGCATATCTGCACGTCTGGCACTTTAATAAACTGCAAATTTTACTGCGCTTATGTACCCTATTTTACGTTTTCTTGTAGAAGTAAGCTCTATCAAATGCCGGAAGCATTGATCCCTCTTGTTCGAAAGCAAAGGGCATTGTCAATAGGCCCAGCATTTGATTAAACCAAAAAAATCTAGCGTCAGGTGCCTTTATTATGAAACGTGCCCTTTTTATTTTCCGAAGGGATATGCGATTACAAGACAATCGAGGACTTCTTTCAGCTTTGAAAGCTGCTGATGAGGTAATACTATCTCGACCATAGTAGAGAGGCAGCTATTACCCTAGAATCCTATAAGAGGATAGCTCACCATGAAATTTAAAGTAGATAAAGGAAATTGTTTATGTCCAAAGTTTTAGTGACAGGAGCGAATGGGTTTATAGGTAAAAGATTAATCCTATACCTTTTAAACCAAGGCCATCAAATTTATGCTTTATGTCGCATTAAAGGCACAAAAGTGTTTATTGAAGAAAACCCAAATCTTTTTTATGTATGGGGCGATTTAAAAAATTCTGAGACTCTGAAAAATATCCCGAAAGATCTTGATGCCGCCTATTTTCTTGTTCACTCGATGTCTGAAATCGCCGGTGATCTTGCTGAGACAGAGAGTAAAATAGTAGAAAAATTTATGGCCGGTGTGAAAAACAAGCGGATCAAACAGATCATCTACTTAGGAGGTATTATCAATGACGAAAAGGCGCTATCGCCTCACTTAAAGTCACGATTATTAGTTGAGCAGGCTTTAAAGAAGAGCTTGATTCCTGTCACAGTCCTACGTGCAAGTATTATCATAGGGGCAGGAAGTGCATCTTTTGAGATCATTAGAGATTTATGTGAAAAACTCCCTTTAATGATCACCCCTAAGTGGGTGAAAACGAAATGTCAACCGATTGCTATTCCTGACGTGCTTTTTTATCTTTCCCAGGTACTTCTGAATGAGGAATGTTTTAACAAGACTTTTGACATTGGGGGTCCGGAAATATTAACATTCAAAGAGCTGATACTTAAATACTCGGAATTCAGAAATTTAAAAACTTGGATAATTGACGTTCCGTTTCTGACTCCACATTTATCGAGCTATTGGTTGGTCTTTATTACATCGGTTCGCTTTTCTCTGTGTTATTATTTAATTGAAAGCATGAAAAGTAGTACTATTGTTCAACTCAATGAAATCCAAAAAATTATTCCACATACATGTTTAACCTATACGGAAGCACTAAAATTAGCTTTTCAAAACATTTCACAAAATGAAGTTATTTCTACTTGGATGGATTCATGGGAAATTCACGGAGATGACCCCAATATTGCCGATTATATGCAAGTTCCCATTGAGGGTTGTCTAAAAGATGAACGAAGAGTACCAATCAAAGATTCAAAACTTGCTACTATTAAACGAATTTGGTGTATGGGCGGCAATACCGGTTATTATGCCCTTAATTGGGCTTGGTATATGCGAGGTTTATTTGATAAAGTTATCGGTGGAATAGGGTTAAACAGAGGGAGAAGACATCCTACTGAAATCCAAGTTGGCGATTCTATCGATTTTTGGAGAGTATTGCTTGCAGATAAGGAAGAAGGCCACCTCATTCTTTTTTCCGCTATGAAATTACCTGGAGAAGCCTGGCTTGAATTTCGTTTAGAGCACATAGAAAATAAAGATGTAATTATACAAACAGCCACGTTCCGACCTCAAGGAATTCTTGGAAGACTTTATTGGTATCTTCTTTATCCATTTCACTATTTAATTTTTCGAAGGATGGCTAAAGCAATAGCCGGTGAAATGCAATAAAAAATGAGCAACTTATACCACGCGCGGTCCAAATTCAAGTTTTAGGCCCCGCGTGGTATAATTGCACTGATTTATAAACCAATCAATTATAAATCCAGATGAATAAATTTAAATAGAATGCATAAGAAACCCAAGCCAAATACGGTATAAGCAAGTAACTTCCATATCGAGTGTGATTCCAAAAAAAACTAATGGTCAGCAAAATAGAGAACCATAACAGAAGAATGTCTATAAGCGCCAATCCAGGTTCTTGTAAGTAAAAAAATAGCCAGGACCAAATGAAATTCAAAAAAAGTTGGATGGTGAAAAATAGAAAAGCCAACTTTTTTCCAGTCGTTTCACTTATCCATAATAGTGTCAATGCAATAGCCATAGAGATATAGAGAATCGACCATATGATCGGAAAAACAATGTCTATTGGCGTTCCATAAGGCTTTATCAAATGAGGATACCATTCTTTAACTCCTTGCTGCGTAACCAGTCCAGTTAACCACCCCCCGCCCAAGCAAAGAATTAGGCATGGAATGAATTTCTGGATAAAAGAACTTGGATATTTGGAACTGGGCATCAGAAGCCTCGCAAAATCGATTGCATTTCGATTGAAATTCTACTACTCTGTCAAAAAAAGACTAATAAAGGATGATTTATCTTATATGCTTACTCTGAAATATTTGCAAAAGCTTCCTTTATCTTTAGAAGATAGTTGGAATTTTTTCTCGTCGCCTGCAAATCTAAAAATCTTAACACCAGAGCATTTAGATTTTGAAATAACGAATGATCATGAAAACAGAAAAATGTATGCAGGTCAGATCATTGCATACAGGATTCGGCCGGTTTTAAATCTTCCACTTGAGTGGGTCTCAGAGATTACTCAAGTCCAAGAACCCTATTATTTTATAGACGAACAACGCTTTGGCCCCTACAAATTTTGGCATCATGAACATCGCTTTAATCCTATTCCCAATGGAGTTGAGGTAGTTGACATCGTTTATTATAAGATGCTTTTTGGCTTTTTAGGTAAAGTTCTCCACACTCTTAAAGTTAAACAAGATCTTGAAGCTATTTTCTCATATCGACGAGCGAAATTAGAAGAGCTCTTTGGTCCTTATTTTGAGTAATAAATATAATTAGAAAAACTCATGAAAATCTCCATCTTTATCTTATTGATTTTAGCTCTCGTAGTATTGGCAGGCACTTAATGAGTAACGTCGATCAACCAAAGTACAACGTTATCACCTCAAATAATAACATTGAATTGCGATATTATGAACCGATGCTTTTAGCTGAAGTCGAGATTGCTGGTGAACGAAAAGAGGCAATCACAAATGGGTTTAAGATCCTTGCTGATTATATTTTCGGCAATAATATTTCAAAGACAAAAATAAAAATAACGGCACCTGTCACAAGTGAATTAAACGAAAAATTAGCTATGACAGCTCCTGTTATGCAACAAGGCAGCGGTGGTAAATGGAAAGTGAGATTTGTCATGCCCGCAGGCTATACTATCGATACTCTGCCACAACCAAATTCTTCATATGTGAAATTGATTTCTATGCCTGCCAAGCGTTTTGCCGTCATACGATTTTCAGGTTTAGCTGATGAGGATAGCCTTCATGTTCATGCGGAAAAACTCAAAGCCTATACTGCAGAACACCATCTCAAGACTATTGGAAACCAAATCCTGGCCTTTTACAATCCTCCTTGGACATTACCCTTCTTGCGCCGTAATGAAGTGATGATAGAGGTTGAGTAAAGGAGAAATTTCTTCTGATGGCATCTAAAGAAAGCTTTGATATAATGCAAATCAGGTTTGAATTGCTCTAGATTTGTGTATTTATCCTGATGCGGGGTATTTCCTTTCAATCCAATCATTTTTCGATGAGAATTATAAAATACGTCAAAAACACACCTTTATGCTTAGGTGAAATAGCTTTTCCAATGATTCCCTATCCAGAAAGTGGTGAGACAGGTTACTCCCGAAATAAAGGTGCCCCATAAAAGGTCATAGACTACAATTTTCATCGGCCAACCTTTGAGAGTTGCAAGATTAGTTAGATCATAGGTCGCGTAACAGACAAGACCGAAAAATCCACCATATAATAGAGCTGACACCCAGTTTCCTTCATTAAAGACTGGCAATACCGCGAAAAATACAAGGCCGGCAATGTATAAGCAGTAGAACAAGATAGCCGGTCCATACCTAACTTGATTAGCCATGAGGGAGCCTATTTGTTCCTTATAAAGATTTTTAGCGATGATGCCTAGCCAAAATAGGTCGATCGCAAAAAACACAACTAGAGAGACGAGGTAAAGCTTAAAAAATGTCATAAGGATAAACTGCTTCGTGAATGTTCAAACGCCACAAAAAGAGATAAAAGCATTAGCACCAATGAAGGTAGATATTTGTACAGAGGATGGTGCGCTTTAAAATGTGCAAACTGCGCGCAAAACATCAAAAAAGCCATAATAAGAGCTGGAAAGAACACCAAATTGGGGTACCAAATCCCCGTAATAAGTAATGTTGATAAAGAAATTTTCAAAGCACCCACAATGTTCCTTACAAGATCTGGAATGCCGTACTCGTGAAATTCATGCACGATGTTGTCAAAGCGGAAAACCCAAACAATGACAATTGATGTGGCGATAAGAATTTGGGCAAAAATTGAATACTCAATCATCTTTTCCTCACTTTTGAGTTTTGTTAAACACAGCTTTATACTTCATATCAATAACCTTAATTAGCGATATTTACAAGCATTTTTGGAGATTCCGTTGGATCAAAGTTCGTTCACATTCGCGCATTTTGGCCCCAATTTTCAAAGGTTCAAAAATCTTTCAATTCAACAGTCTATCCTTGAGTCCTTTCTGAAGAACATTAAAATTATAATATGCTCTATCGCATTTATTTATAAATTCCTTATTGACTCTAACGCAGACGTCATTGTGTACCATAGAGATATCTTTTAAAATCAAGGTGATTTTAGGAGGGAGGATATCGATGGCTTATACAGTAAAAAAAATAAGTGAACTTTCCGGAGTGACGGTTCGCACGCTGCATTTCTACGAAGAGGCAGGCCTTCTAAAACCGGCTTATTATGGATCTAATGGATATCGGTACTATGAGGAGAATTAACTTTTGCAACTTCAACAAATTCTTTTCTTTAAAGAGTTAGGTTTTACGTTGAAACAAATCCTGAAGGTAGTAGGAAGAAGCGACTTTGATCAACTTGCTGCTCTCCAGTATCAAGAAGGTTTAGCTGACTATTAAAGGGTTCTGAATTCACTACAGCTTCAAGTTGCAGCTGAAGATGCGATGGCTCAGGCTTTAGGAAATATTAGTCTCGCCTATGCAAATATTTACAAGTCACTTGGTAATTCTTAAATGTAGGCATCAAATCTAGGCATATACAAATATGGCGCTTCATAACAAAGCGAAAGAGGACTTTCAGCGGGTAAGGAACAGGCCTAGCCTGCCCTCCCCGTTATCGCAATGGGGTCATTTCCCCATATTTACCGGCGTACGTGTT
>JACDES010000113.1 GCA_013816265.1 Parachlamydiaceae bacterium
AGTAATTACTTCTATACCGGTACGGACCCGCATAGGTAGGTTTTGATAAAGATTGTTAGACCTTTATCTCACCGTTTGAGACTAAGTTAATACACCTGCAACTCACGCGCACTCCAAACGCTTCGCGTAGCCTTGAAAATAGCTTTTCTAATGAATCGCGTAGCGTTTGGACTGCGAAAGCCCTCTTTCGCTTTGTTATGAAGCGCCAAATTTGTATATATGCCTAGAATTGATGCTTACTTCCAGAGCCTCGTACAAATTAAACACAAAGACACGAAGACACAAAGAAAGCGCGCCTCTTTGTGTCTTTGTGTCTTTGTGTTGAATTTTTCTAATTCATTAATCAGGCACGGGCACGATGAAGGGACATCGGGCACCTAGCTCTCTCTTGCATGAAGCATAATCGAACTATATGCCGCAATGCGGAATGTGAGATCATCTACTCGCTTTAGTTGGCTAGAATCATAAAAATCCTCCGGTGGAGAATTTTGCGTATTGACAACCCAATACCAGCATGTTCCTTCCCTTGGTGGTGGAATGTGAATTGTATGTGGGACATGACATGCATTAAATGCGACATAAAGATCCGGTCCTTTATCAGGAAGATTCAAAGTAAAAGCTAAAAAGCGATTATCATTTTGCCAATCTGGATTAAAAGCCTTCAAGCCATGCCAAGTGATATCTTTCTCTGTTAAAAAGATATCACGACCCAATAGCGGATAACTTTTTCTAAAGGCAATTAAAGATTTATAGAATCGTAGAAATCCAGGTCTCCTATCCAATCGATCCCATAAAAACCAGTTTAATTCGTTATCTTGACACCAGGTATTGTTATTTCCATCGCGTGTATGGCCATATTCATCGCCCATAAGGAGCATTGGAACACCCTGAGATACAATCAGAGCTAGCATAAAATTACGTATTTGACGTTCGCGTAAATTTACAACTTTCTTATTACTCGTATGTCCTTCTAAACCACAATTCCAGCTGTCATTATGATCGAACCCATCACGATTGTCTTCTCCATTAACTTCATTATGTTTTCCGTTATATGTGACAAGATCGGCCAGGCTAAATCCATCATGTGCAGTAACAAAGTTGATGCTGCAATAAGGTGCTCGTCCATTTCCATATAGATCTTGAGAACCACCGATAGCGGTTGCAAATGGATTTTTTTGCCCTGATGTTCCTTTAATAAAGCGGCGAACGACATCTCGATATACTCCATTCCATTCAGACCATCTTGTGCTTCCGGGTGTAAATCCGCCCACTTGATATAATCCTGCAGCGTCCCATGCTTCGGCGATAAGTTTTGTGTTAGCTAAAATAGGATCATTACTGATTGCTTCAACGACAGGTGCATTGTTTAGAGGTGCTCCATTCTCAGCTCTTGTAAAGATAGATGCTAAGTCAAAACGGAAACCATCTACATGCATTTCTGTTACCCAATAGCGTAGGGCATCAATAATCAATTCTCGTGTGATCGGATGGTTACAATTTACCGTATTGCCACACCCGGAAAAATTAAGGTAATTGCCATCCTTATCTATCATGTAATAATCGCGACGATCTAGTCCCCTGAAAGACTGCACAGGCCCTTTTTCATTGCCTTCGAAAGTGTGATTGAAGACGATATCTAAAATGACTTCAATTCCATTTTTATGAAGTTCTCGAACCATCGTTTTAAATTCTATTATCGCTTGATCATTTTGAGAATCACTTGCATAACGGTTCATGGGGGCAAAAAAATTGACCGTGGAGTACCCAAAGTAATTATAAAGCTTTTCATTGGTATATGGATTGGTTTGAGGAGCTTCACATTCGTTGAATTCATTTATTGGCATTAATTCTATAGCGTTGACACCAAGCTCTATCAAATAGGGAATTTTTTCAATAATACCACGATAAGTACCAGAATGTTCAACTCGACTTGATGGATGCTGTGTAAATCCACGTACGTGCATCTCATAGATGACTAAGTCTTTCATATGAATGTTTGGAAATTTTTCTTCCCCCCAGTCAAATGAATTTTTGGGAAAAACTCTAGCCATAGGTTGGTAAGGGCGATCATTTTGATTTGGTTCTCGACCCCATTTAGAGGGACTTGCGACAGACTTAGCGTAAGGATCTAACAATAAGTAGGATGTGTCTTTATTTGATGTGGGAACGACTCGATATGCATAGATAAAATTTGGAGGAAGGCCTGTGAGTATGGCATGCCAAACATTTCCGGTTTTGTTTAGTTTAGGGTTGAGTTCAAATTCTTTGAACGGGGTAGTTGGATTGTTTACATCAAAAAGGCAAATAGATAATTTTTCTGTATCTTTGGCAACGACGGCAAAGTTAATTCCATTATTTTGAGTTGTCGCTCCATATGGAAAAGGCTTTCCTGGGATGACAGTGAGATTGAGATGTGCATTCATGATTTCCTTTAGGAAGTTAAATAATTTTCTTATAACGCATAAGTTGAATATTTCGAAATACACATTTTCTAAAATTTTTTGTGTAAAACATACAATAGTTAATAAATTTAATTCGTTTTTAGTAATTAATTGTGAAAATTATTTTTTTTGTAAAACTAATAGGTTTAGATGTTTATTTAAAAATTATTTTTTAGCTAGTAAATTAATTGATGCAATTGTTGATAAATTGTATAATGAGGGTTGCAAGGAAATAATATGAAGGTAATAGTTAGAAATTTGAATTCTTTGTCCTAGAGATGAAAAACATTTACTTTTATGAGGTAAAGGAGCATCTTAAAATTATAAACACCTTAATGGCCTTATTAAGTAAGTCTCTCAGAAGAGCATTTAAAAAGGAGAAGGTCAGAAAATTTATCAAAATAAGACATTCTATAGATAATCCCAAAGGTGTTATCTAAGTTTCAGGAGGTTATTATGTCAATAGAAAACGCAAAAGAAAATTTAAAAGAGTTCGGAAAAGAGCTGGGTCTTGAGGGCCTCGAATTCGACGAAAACAACACGTGTATTTTAGGTATTGATGATGAGTTTTCACTTCATTTAACCTATGAGCCAAATTCTAAACGTCTTTATCTTTATTCTCCATTATTAGACGGACTCCCACGTGATGATAAAACAAAATTAAAATTATACGAGCGTCTTTTAGAAGGATCCATGCTCGGCGGTCAGATGGCTGGCGGCGGTGTTGGTGTAGCTGTGAAAGAAGAACTTATTCTTATGCACTGCACACTAGACATGGAACATGCTGTTTCTTCAGCTTTGAGAGCATTTGCTCCTCTTTACGTTGAAACAGTAGAAAAATGGCGCAAAATTTGCCGTGATCTTTCTGAAGGTCGTGAAGAAAGTGGCGCTACAAAATTGCCTCCACAACAAAACCCAATGCAGGGTGGACCAGGCAAGCAAGGTCAAGGATTTATCAAAATATAATTTGATAATCTCTTTGATTTCTGCAATGTCCAAGAACAATGGATTCAAAATTGTTGAATCCATTGTTCCAATTCATTTTCAGCTTTTTGCTTTTCTATTTCGGAAGCCCTTTCCAGGCTTGTTAATTGTAAAATATTTTGAAAAATCTGCTTCTCTGAATTTCTAAAGTCGATATCAATAGTTTTAAATCCCCATGTTCCTGCCAGCTTAGGCTCTAATTTTTTTAGGAACATTATTATTTCAACAAATAAAAATTTGATTTCATTGTTATTGTCATTTTTGACAAAATCTTCCAAAGATTTGATAGATTGTTGAGCAATATGTCCGCCTTCTTTTAACAGTCGTGCTATGATCAAGTTGGGGCTTGTTCCAAAAACATATTTAAGAATACCAATCCCTTTTATGCCTTCCCGAGTTTGTATAACTGCTTTGAGAATTTCCTCAATTTGAACTAATTGAGATTTTATTGAACCTAAAGATATAACCTGGTTTGTAGTCATTTCCATTCTATTAGAAAGATTTTCGAACTTAGAATTTTCGTTGGGATATAATTCTAGCAAAGTTCGTATAAGAGTCCTTTCCATTTCTTTCAGACTTTCTTCAGTTAATTCTTCCGATTCATCGAGTAGATGGTCTAGATCTCTCATTTTCTGAACTAATTGTGATAGAGTTTTCGTTTTAGTGTAATCAACAAGATATTGATTTTCATATTTAAGTTCTTGTTTCAGTTTTATGATAATCTCTTCTAATTCATCGCGGTTGGTAATAAGTGTTTTACGCTTTTGTAATGCAAATTTTGCATTGAAAAAATTGTCTTTTAATTTTTGTATTTCTTGAGGAAGCGAAGAATTCATTTTTAACTTGCTTTTTCCGTGTTTTTGGACTATCTTTTACTCGCTTATACACCGTTTTCAAGAACATTGAGAACAGTCAACTGTTGTTTTAACACAATTTATAGATGAGGTAAAGGATGTTTATTGTACAAATCGCTGGACGTTTAGGTAAAGATCCAGAATCACGTTTTACACCAAGTGGACAAAAAGTTACAACTTTCAATGTAGCAACTGATCACCGTAAAGGTAAAGAAGATGTAACAGTATGGGTTCGAGTTACAGTGTGGGGCGACCGCCTTGACAAAATCATTTCCTATTTAAAGAAAGGAAGCGCTGTCATAATCACCGGAAGAATGAATCCTCCATCGTCATATGTAAACAAAGAAGGGGCGTCACAATTTTCCCTCGAAGTAACTGCCGAGATGATTGATTTCAGCCCGTTTGGTAAAGATGATCGTTCAGATAATAAGGCTCCAAATGCTAATGCCAATACACAAAATAGCGATTATAGCGGTCAGGCAAATGAAGAGGGCCCTTTCCAAGGCACTCCAAGTTATGCAAATCAATATAATTCTCAGACAATGTCCGGGCAAGGTAATTTTGCTAATGGCGCTAAAGATGACGACCTTCCTTTTTAATTGAATCGCCTTTTGGAGAAAATACATGGAATTTGGACACATAGCACAGATTGAGAAGCGAAAAGAATCCGACATTTTAGTAATTCCCTTCTGGAAAGGAAAAAAACATGGAGAATGGGCTGTTTCGCTTAGCCCCTCTCTTACTACCTCATGCTTCCCTGCGCTCGAGTCAGGAGACTTCAAAGGAAAAGAAGGCGAAACCCTTTTTCTCTATTTGAAAGATCAACCTGAAAAAAGAGCAGTTTTATTAGGGCTTGGTGCTAATGAAAAAATCTCTACTGAAATATTACGTCGCTGTTATGGATCGCTTCTAAAAGCTTGTTTAAGTCGTAAATTCCAAGCTCTAAATGTTATCATTCCAAAAATTGATGCATTGACCGAAGATTCCCTTGTTTCAGGGATATCCGAAGGCCTATTATTACCAAATTATCCTATCGAGCGCTATAAACAGCAGGATTCCGAAGAATTGGATCCTCCTGTTTTGTTGAAAAAAGTAATTCTCATCGGACCTTACAAGCATGCTTTAACTATTGCAGAGAAGTGTTTTGCTATTGCTGAGGGTGTCTATTATGCACGCGATTTAGTCAATGGAAATGCCGATGATATTACTCCTCAATATTTAGAAGCCTGTGCACGAGGACTTGCTAATCAATTTCCTCATCTTAAAGTCACTCTCTTTGATAAGAAACGTATCGAAAAAGAAAAAATGGGTTTACTTCTAGCTGTTAATCGAGGCTCTCATCTCGACCCTGCTTTTATTATTATGGAATATAAAGGCAATCCAAAGTCGAAGGATCATACTGTAATCGTTGGAAAAGGTATTACGTATGATACAGGGGGACTCAATATCAAAACCGTGAATATGGAAACCATGAAATGTGACATGGGCGGGGGAGCGGCTTGTTTTGGTACTATTATTGCTGCATGTAATCTACAACTTAAAACAAACATTACCGTGGTTATTCCTTCAACAGAAAATAGCGTCGATGCAAAAAGTTTCAAGCCTGGCGATGTGTATATAAGCTATTTAGGCAAATCTGTTGAAATGACGAATTCCGATGCAGAAGGGCGGTTGGTTCTTGCCGATGCTCTTGCATATGCTGTAGCACATCTACATCCAACAAGATTGATAGATATTGCAACTCTAACAGGTGGAATCGATGTCGCTTTAGGCGCAGAAGCAACAGGGTTGATGAGCAATGATGATGCATTATCGAATGCTTTGGTCCTTGCCGGAGCAAATACTTTTGAGCGCCTCTGGCGTATGCCTCTTTATGATGAATACCGTGAAAAATTGAAATCGGATATTGCTGACATGAAAAGTTGGAATGGTCGATCTGCAACATCATGTGTGGCAGCAATGTTTATTAAGGAATTCACAGGCAATATCCCTTGGGCCCATTTAGATATAGCTAGCACAGCCTATATGATAGAGCCAAAAAAATATCAGCCGAAATATGCTACTGGTGTTGGTGTACGATTAATGATTGAGTTTCTAGAAAATTTGATCGCTGAAGAAGGATAAGCTTGAGGAATTTGGCTACTCACTATTGAGAAATCACTAAGATTCCATCCTCGCTTTAATGCCTTCTTCTTAGGCCTGAAGGGCCGGTATGAAATAGCCCAGGTCGCAGCAAAGCGGAGGCCTGGGTTGAGTTAAAAAAAATAATCGAGTCCTGTAAGGACGGCATAAATTAGAGAATCTATATTATGCAGTCCTTACAGGACTCAATTGTTTTTTTATGGAACCCAGGCCTCCGCTTTGCTGCGACCTGGGCTATTTCATACCGGCCCTTCAGGCCTAAGAGAGTCTTTTTATTGCTGATTGCTGTCATATAATAAATTCTATTGCAAAATATTACACCTATAAAAAAATCACAAAATTAAGTATTTGGTTTGACTATGATGAGCACCGATTTTCATTTTAGAGATAAAATTCCAGTGGCCATTTTAGGTGCTACAGGTTGTGTAGGGCAAAAATTTATTCAGTTGCTTGAAACACATCCATGGTTTCAAATTGTTGCATTGTGTGCCTCAGAACGTTCTGTTGGTAAAAAATATCGTGATGCTGTCAATTGGCATATGACCACTCCCATTCCTTCAGCTATAGCGGAAATGATCGTTCAGCCATGCCAAACACCCCTCTCTGAATTATGTTCACTTGCATTTTCAGGATTGGATCCTAGTGTAGCTGGTGAAGTTGAAAAACATTTCGCTGAAGAAGGTTACATCGTCGTTTCTAATTCAAGAAATCATCGAATGGATCCTACCGTTCCTCTGGTAATAGGAGAAGTTAATTCCGACCATTTAGATATGGTCAAAGGTCAGAAATTTAAGAAAGGAATGATTGTAACTAATCCAAATTGTTCAGTTTTAGGTCTTGTCGTTGCTTTGAAGCCGCTATTTGATAATTTTGGGATAGAAGCGATTCAAGTATTTACAATGCAGGCGATATCGGGAGCTGGTTATCCAGGAGTTGCGAGTCTTGATATACTCGATAATGTGATCCCATTTGTACGTGGGGAAGAGGAAAAACTCGAAACAGAACCTTTGAAGATCCTAGGATCCCTGCAATCTGATTTAAGTATTATAAATGCAGATATCGTCATTAGTGCTCAATGTAATCGAGTTCCTGTTACAAATGGGCATACTGAATGTGTATCGCTCCGTCTAAAAAAGAAAGTTGAGCCCGAGGAAATCATCCGTGCTTGGAATGATTTCAAAGGTGTTCCACAAGAATTAAATCTTCCTACTGCTCCTTTTCAAGCTATCCACTATTTTCATCAAGAAAATTATCCACAACCGCGCCTTCATTCGATGTTAGATAAGGGAATGGGTGTGAGTGTTGGACGTTTAAGAAAATGTCCTTTACTTGACTATAAATTTACACTTCTTTCTCATAACACAATTCGAGGAGCTGCTGGGGCGGCTCTTCTCAATGCCGAGCTTTTAGTAAAAAAAGGTTTTGTATTCTGGTGATTTTAGGTTTTTATGGGACTTGGCATGCCATTTGCATCACGCTATGTAACGGTTCATTAGAACTGTGAGCCGTTGATAGGATTATTATCCAGTTATCTCATCTAGGAGGTATCAAATGGCTAAAAGAAAAATAGACCGCGATAGCGGTCATGGTCGTAAAGACGGTGGTCATAAAAAAGGTAAGAAAGCTAAAAAAGAGATAAAAGATAAGCTAATGTAATTTAAATTAGCTTATAGCTTAACTTCTTTAGGCAAAAGGGTTCTCCTTTTGCCTTTTTTTTATTTTCATTTAGTAGGAATTTATATCTCTTATTTTTAAGTCGTAAAATGGCACTTTGTTTGAGGATAAACCATTTTTGAATACAAGTACTTAATGGGGTGCAATCCTCACAGAAAACCGTGTTGTCCAATTTTTGTCCATTTTCGTCCATATAGTCCATACTGTCCATACTGTCCATGAAGTATGGACAGTATGGACTTTATGGACAAAAATGGACAAAAATGGACGAAAGACGCTTTGCTGTGAGGGAAGCGTGCTAAGCCCAAAAATTTTCTTTGGCACGCAAGTTGCATAATTTGCGTTGTTATATTCGACACATGTTTTAAGGAGGCTAAAATGGTTACAAAAAAGAAAATCCCTAGTCGACCAAGTTCTAAACAGACGATTGTAAAAAAAACAGTTCTAAAGCAGCCTGCAAAATCAATTACAAAACAAACTGTGAAGCCAGCTGCAAAACAGACTGAAGTTAAGCAAACAGGTGCAAAAACCATTATCAAAAAACCAGAAGCCAAACAAGCAATAGTAAATAAAACATCTGCAAAACCAATAGCTAAAGTAGAAACTACAGTAAAACAACCAAGCTTAAAAAAACCGTTACCACTAAAGTCTCCTGCCACAATAAGAGTTCTCACCGCGGAAGGATGGAGAAGAAAAATAGCAAAAAGAATCAAAATGAGAAGTAAAATCAAATAATTTAGGAGTCCATAAGCAAGAGTTGCAACTTTTTGTTTTTTACTCTATGCTTATCTATTATTCCAACTATTTATCTTTAGTATTACAAATAAATAACTAATTTCTAAGTGTGAATCATCCGTGAAGTACGATAACGTTAAAGCATTTGAAAAACATTTAGAAGGCGCTTCGCCGCAGCATTTCGCTGACGTCTACCTCATCATGGGGAAGGAATCGATTGATTCCAAGGATGCCACGCAATTGCTGCTGCGGTACCTTTTACCAAACAATCGCGATTTATCTCTACAAACTTTTGACGGTAATCATGTCACAGCAGATGAGATTTTGCTGGAACTTAACTCTCTTTCCTTTCTAGTCCCTAAAAAGGGAGTCCTCATTCAGCAAGCCGATAAGTGTAAAAAAGGTGTTCAGGAAGCTCTTGAACTTTATATGGCCAAACCGCAACGATCCGTCCATCTAATTTTAATCGCCAGTTCACTTACAAAAACTTCAAATTTTTATAAAAAAATTGAGAAAGTTGGCGTTGTTTTAGAATTAGCCGAATTGAAACCTTGGGAAAAAGAGAAACACGCCGTCGAATGGGTCAATAAACAAGCCGCTGCTGCCCGAAAAGTTATGGCTTATCCTGTATGTCAGCTATTAGTTAAGTATTCAGGAGCCGATCAAAATTCATTAGCAAAAGAGTTTGAAAAGCTTTTATGCTTTATAGGCGAGAAAAAAGATGTCACGCAGCAAGATATTGAGGCAATTTGTACGAATTCTCATAGCCAAACAATATGGCAATTGGGTGAGGCAATTTTTCGATTTGACGCCTCTTCAGCGTTGTCAACTTGCATGAATTTATTAGATGAAGGGCAAGCTTTATTGCCCTTATTGCGTCAAATACGCAATCAATTGCAAACAGGCTATCAGATTAGCACGATTTTAGCGCAGGAAGATGGCAAAATTTCTGAAATCACCGATGAATACCCTTATATGAAGGGACAAATCCTTGACCGCAACATTCAACAAGCAAAGCATTATGGCGTGCAAAATTATAAACTAGGCCTCATTGCTGTCGATGAAGCCGAAATGCAAGCTAAAAATTCCCAAATAGATGATAATCTAATTGCTGAATTACTCATGATCAAACTAAGTACCCGTAGGTCCAATTAACATGAATGAAAAAATTGAAAACGAAATCACTGTCAATGAAAAGAATGATAAACCCTCTTTATTGCTCTTTCCAAACTTATTAGGGGATCACCGTTATGCGGAGGTGTTTTTGCCTGCAAGTGTCATGAAAGCGGTAGGAACGATCGATGGATTGATCGCTGAAAGCGATGCAGAAGGTCGACGTTATTTAAAACGTTTCCAAACGAAAAAGCCACCGATGGAAATCCCAATTGCGTTGTTCAATGAGCACACACCGGATGGAGATATAGATTTTCTTCTAGAACCTATTGAGAAAGGGGAAAGATGGGGACTCGTTTCGGATGCGGGACTACCATGTATTGCAGATCCGGGCTCAAAGCTCGTTCGTCGTGCTCGTCAAAAGGGGATTGCTATCCAGGCATTTGTTGGGCCTTCCTCTATGTTGATGGCATTGATGCTGTCAGGATTGCCGGGGCAAAGTTTTTCATTTCATGGATATTTAGATCGTGAGCCGGAAAAGCGGAAGCATCAAATTAATCAGCATATCAGAGATTCTCGTCAAAATGGGATGACCCAAATATTTATGGAAGCTCCATATCGCAATCGTCACACCTTGGACGCGTTCATTGAACTTCTTCCGGAAGATGCATGGTTTTGTGTAGCTTGGGATCTAACGATGCCAACTCAAGGGGTTGTGAGTCAGCCTATCAAAAATTGGAAGAAAAGTTCTCTCCCAAACCTAGAGAAAAAACCTGCTATATTCCTTTTTTCTTTAGCGATATAAGATCTTGGTTACCTATCAATGCAGTCTAAAAGCGGTCGCAAGGAGGCTAAGAAAAAATCGATTAAATCTAGAATATACTTCGTTAGCTCGCTAGAGCGTCTGTTCAACGCCCGGAGTTCCTTACGTCACTCCGGGCGTTGAAC
>JACDES010000114.1 GCA_013816265.1 Parachlamydiaceae bacterium
GCCCGGAGTGACGTAAGGAACTCCGGGAAAAATAAAAAAAGAATTAGAGCTCGGAAGAGCGACTCAAATATGAGATTATTACGTAAAAGTATTTCAAGTGGTTTTTTTGTATTATTAAGAGTGTTAATATATCGTCGCATATTTGAGTCGCCCTAACACGGGCTCTATTTATTTTCTATTTACCCGGAGTTCCTTACGTCACTTCGGGCTTTGAACAGACGCTCTACCGAGCTAACGAAGTGAATTCTAGATTTAAATCAATTTTTTCTTAGCCTCAAGCGACACGCACTCCAAAGGTCGTTTTCATTCATTGAATAGATGTAAAAGTAACACATTCACCCAGCAATTTTTTCTTCCAACAATTTAAAAATTATTAAATAATTTTATTGACACCAAATTAAAATAATTACTAGTGTGAGTGAAAAAAAAAGGAAGTGTATATATGGTATGTCCAGTTTGTCCTGCATCAAGTCTTATGGGTGGAGTTATCGGTTCTTATTTTTTTGGAATTAACCCACCTGAATCAAAATGTCTAAAGGTTGTTAGCGTTATCTTAACAGGTACTGCAACAACGTTAACAACTCTAGCAATAATTGTTTTCGGTAAAGTTTCGCTTTGCCAAAAAAACTATACACTGCCTCGCATATCAATGATTATTGCTGGTGCTGTAGTAGTGGGAACGATATATTCAATTGCGATTAACTTCCTTTTAAATAAGTATGTTGAGCGTACAAAACAAAATACAGCTGAAACTAAAGAAAACAAAGATAGCACAAAAAACTGCTGTAAATAAATTTCACCTAAAGCTAGCAAATTTTTTTGTTAGCTTCTTAGAACTTGTGAAAAAATAAGAGATTCGGATGTCAAGTTCATCTAAAATGAAAGCCCTCTTTCGCTTTGGAGCCCCTCTCTTTATTATTTAGCCTCTTGTTTCAATGTACTTATTACTTCTTTTGCAATTTTCTCATAAATAATTTAAGGGTATTACAGTAATGAAAGCTTCAATTTTAGCCCTTGCTACAGCAGTTCCTCAGTTTACTTTTACTCAAGAGGAAATTGCAGAAAAATTAGCGTATATATTCGAATATAATTCTTCCAAAACAGAAAATCTGAAAAAATTATATCAAAATTCTGCTATCCACACTCGTTACTCAATTCTCTCAGACTTTAAAAAAGATCGCGCGGATTGGAATTTTTGGGGTTCTGATTATCCTAAAACTATTCCTGGCATGTCGTTACGTAATGATACTTATAAAGAAGAGGCTCCTAAATTAGCTTACCAAGCTGCCTTTAAAGCATTGCAAGATTGGGGCGGAGATCCTTCTCGAATTACACATGTAGTATCTGTGTCATGTACAGGGGTTCTTGCTCCAGGTATTGAATTTGGACTCATAAAAAAATTAGGTTTAAACTTATCAGTAAATCGTTTAGGCATCAATTTTATGGGTTGTTTTGGAGCCTTTAAAGGATTATCTGTCGCTCAATCTTTTGCAAAAGAAAATCCTGAACATCGTATTTTATTGGTATGTACCGAACTATGTTCTCTTCATCTTCAACACGACCAAAGTCCTGATACACTCTTATCTAATTCACTATTTTCAGATGGAGCAGCGGCTGCTGTCATTGGAGCCAATCCAAAAAACAATGAAAAAGTATGTTGGGAGATAACAAGGCAAACTTCTCTTGGGTTAGAAAATACTCACGAAAAAATGTCTTGGGAAGCAGGAGATCATGGCTTTCATATGAAACTATCGCATACTGTTCCAGTTCTTCTTGGACGTTGCATCCCTTCTTATGTCTCATCATTACTGACTTCCGAGATTAATCCTGCCGAATGTGATTGGCCTATTCATCCAGGAGGTAAGTCCATCATCCAAGCGATTGAAAAGGCTTTACAATTGAATAAAACTCAAACACTCGCGTCGTGGGATGTGTTATCAAAATATGGAAATATGTCTAGTTCTACATTTTTATTTGTTTTGGATTCATTACGTCGTCAATCGAATAAGAAAAAGTGGGCTGTTGGCATAGGTTTTGGACCTGGTTTATCAATAGAAGGAATACTTTTGCATAATCCGGAGCATTTATGAAGAGGGTTAAAAGGTCTAATCAATCCGAATTAATTGACTTAGGCCCGGCATATTATACAACTGAAGAGTTTGATGATTGCCATCTACAACTTGATAGAGTGGGTCGTTTTTTAGGGGGAGATCGTGCTACCATTAAAATCTTTAAAAATCTCAAATTTCAACCAAAATCAATATTAGACGTAGGTTGTGGTGGGGGATTATTTACTATTCGACTTGCAAATCTCTTTCCTGAAGCTGATGTTGTTGGAATTGATATAGCAGATGACGCAATTGAATTTGCAAATAAGCAAATAAAAATACAGAAGAAGCCTCCATTAAATTTAATATTTAAAAAATTGGAAGAACCCAATTTAAAATTTCCTGACAAATCATTTGATGTTATTACTGCAACACTTCTTTGTCATCATTTAGATGATGCAGAGCTCATCCAATTTTTAAAACAAAGTTATAAAATTGCTAAGAATGGCATCATTTTAAATGACCTACATCGACATCCTTTAGCTTCTGCTGGATTTGCATTGTTGACACCCCTATTTTTCAGAAATCGACTTGTTGCCCAAGATGGTCTGTTATCAATTCGTAGATCTTTCAAACGTGCTGAATGGTTTGAATATTTAAAGGCAGCTGACATCCCCCTAGAGCGATGTTTTGTATCTTGGCATTGGGCTTTTAGGTGGATTGTGTATATTGATACAACAGAGAAAAAGTAATGAAAGAAGATGTTGTAGTAATAGGTGGAGGGGTTGCAGGATTATGCTCTGCTATTCGCTTAAGCGAATTAGGGGCCTCGCCATTAGTCATTGAAGGTGGAACATATCCATCCCATAAGGTTTGTGGAGAATTTCTATCGCCAGAATGTCTTCCGCTACTTAAAAAATGGAATATTGAAACGATACCTATATTAAATGCTCAATTTCAAACCCCCTCACAAGTAATCAATTACACCTTTCCTGAAGCTGCCGGAAGTCTCTCCCACCACCAACTAGATCCCTCTTTAGCACAGTATGCAAAATCAAAGAATGTTGAAATATTAACAGAATCAAGAGTAATGGCATTAAGGCCGAAGCAATCAAAATTGGGCTTTCATGAGATTGAGTTGTCAACAGGCAAAACTGTGCAAGCATCAACTATTATTGTTGCTACTGGACGTATTCCAAATTTTGAGCAACCGTTTAAAGAGCGTTATATAGGCTTAAAGGCTCATTTTGAAGGTATTTCTATACAAGATTCGATACAAATGTTTTCATTTCCAGGAGCCTATTTGGGTATCTCTCAAATAGAAAATCATAAATATAATATTGCTTGCTTAGCAACTGTTGGGCAGTTTAATAAATTTGAGACTCCAGAGCTATTCATGAAAAATCTAATGTCTCAAAATACAAAGCTTAATTCCTATCTATCAAATGGGAAAAATTTGTTTAAGGAATGGATGAAGGCATCAGTTCCAGAATTTGGATTAAAAAAAACACCCAATTGGAAAGATGCCTATTTTATTGGTGATGCCATTATGACGATTCCTCCGACGACAGGAGAAGGTCTTTCAATGGGAATACTTGGTGGCTATTTAGCTGCAGAATATGCATTTGAGGGTCGAGATGATGAGTTTAAGAAAAAGTGGCTAAAACAATGTTCTTCACAAATATTTTGGGGAAAAATTCTTCATCATATCATGTTAAATCCAACTATTGGAAATCCATGTTTCAAATTAGGACAAATTTTTCCAAGCTTGATTAAAAAATTATTTTATTTGACTCGTCATAAAAAATAAACTATGTGTATTAGTTAATATCAAGGAGTTTTCTATGCGCGCACTTTGGACAGGAGCCTTAAGTTTTGGTCTTATCAACATACCAATACGACTTTTTAGCGCAACAGAAGATCATGGATTGAGCTTTAATATGCTTCATAAAAAAGACCTTTCGCCAATACGTTTTGCAAGAATTTGTAAAGTAGATGGCAAAGAAATTCCCTATGAAGACATTGTTAAAGGTTATGAATATGAAAAAGGGGATTTTGTCGTATTAACAGATGAAGATTTTAAACGCGCGGATGTAAGAAAAACAAAACTCATCGATATTGTTGATTTTACGTATGCGAGTGAAATCGATCCCATTCTTTTTGAGAAACCGTATTATTTGGAACCTGGAAAAGGGGCAAGCAAAGCCTACGTTATATTAAGGGAAGCATTAAAGAAATCCAAAAAAGTAGCGATTGCTAAATATGTGCTTCATAACCGCGAACATATTGGCGTTGTCATGCCTCATGATAATTTATTAATTTTAGATCAACTTCGTTATGAAAGTGAGATTAGGTCTCCAAAAAGTCTTGATATTCCTAAAGAGGCAATGACGACAAGCAAAGAAGTCACAATGGCACTTAAATTAATCGAGCATTTGACAACTCATTTTAAGCCAAAACAGTATCATGATACATATACAGAAGAGCTTCAAAAAATCATAGACGAAAAAGCACATGGCAAAAAACCACATAAAAAAGGGAAAGAACCAAAAATTACCGACCTTCAAGATATTATGGGAATGCTGAAAAAAAGCTTAGAAAAACATCACAAAAAAACAGCTTAATTAGGTTTTTGCATGGGATTAAAGGAATATAAAGAAAAAAGAGACTTTAAGAAAACATCAGAACCGGAAGCAAAGAAACCCCTTAAAGCGAGTGGTAAATTAAAATTTGTTGTTCAAAAGCATGCTGCTTCTCATTTACATTATGATTTTCGCCTTGAGGTTGGGGGTGTGCTCAAAAGCTGGGCTGTTCCCAAAGGGCCATCCATGAATCCAGCAGATAAACGACTGGCTATACAAGTCGAAGATCATCCTTTTGATTATCGAACTTTTGAAGGAATTATCCCAGCGGGAAACTATGGAGCAGGGACTGTAATGGTTTGGGATGAGGGAACCTATAGTCCTCTCAATGCTACTACGAAAAAAGAATGTGAAAAAGTAATGGAAGAAGAGCTGAAAAAAGGGTCCGTACACATTATTTTGGAAGGGACAAAACTTAAAGGAGAATTTGCACTAGTGCATTTTCATGGAAAAGAGGAAAATCAATGGCTTTTAATGAAAATCAAAGATGATTTTGCTATCTCAGAAGATATTACTGATTTCGATACATCCGTAAAATCTAATAAAGCAATGGATGAAATCGCAAATAAAACGCCCTCATCCTTAAAAAAAAAGTCTTGAAAAAATCACCAACACTAATTCTAAAAAATAAAAAACATCTAATTAAATCTTCTAAAATTCCACATGCTGTCAAACCAATGCTTGCCACCTTAGTTGAAGAGCCTTTTAATAAAAATGGTTGGATTTTTGAGATTAAATGGGATGGTTATCGTGCCTTAGCTGAAATAAGCAAGGGAAGCATTAATCTTTATTCAAGAAATAATAAATCATTTAATGAGACGTATAGATCAATTGTAAATGAGCTTAAAAAAATTCATCATGAAGTTGTCTTAGATGGAGAAATTGTTGCATTTGATGAAAAGGGGATGCCTTCATTTCAACATATTCAAAATTATCAGAGTAATGAAGATACCGTTTTGATTTATTATGTTTTCGATATTCTTTTTTTGGATGGTGTAGATTTACGTGAGTTACCATTATTAGATAGAAAAAAAATACTAAGAAAAATCCTTCCTACAAATATCCCACACATTAAATATTGTGAATTTATTGAAGAAAAAGGAATTTCTTTTTTTAAAGAAGCGAAAAAAAATGCCTTAGAAGGAATTATCGCAAAAGATAGCGAAAGTTCATATCATTCAGGACGAAGCAGGGCTTGGTTGAAGATAAAAACAACTAAAAGACAAGAAACGATAGTTTGTGGTTTTACTCAACCAAAAGGTTCTAGAAATTATTTTGGATCTCTTATTCTAGGGGGCTATGAGAATGACGAGCTGATTTTTGTTGGACATGCCGGGACAGGATTCGATCAAAAAAAATTGGCTGAAATTTATTCAAAACTTTCACCAATTATTCAACAGAAGTGTCCCTTCAATAAGATTCCTAAGACTAATGATGCGATAACATGGGTAAGTCCCAAGTATGTGTGTGAGGTGTCATTTAGTGAATGGACGAAAGATAAGCAGATGAGACATCCTGTCTTTATCGATTTTAGACACGATAAAAAGCCCGATGAAGTATTTAAAGAAAATTCTATGCCATTAAAAAAAGTACTAAAAGATGAGAATAATCTAACTAATCAAAGTAAAGAAAAAAAATCAACTAAGAAAAAAGTAAATTCCAGCGATTTGGAAAATTCTGATAACGATCATACCTTGAAATTATCAAATTTAGATAAAATCTTTTGGCCAGAAAGTGGTTATACAAAAGGGGATTTGTTGAATTATTATAAACAAGTTTCCGCTTACATACTCCCCTATCTTGAAGATCGCCCTGAGTCGATGAACCGTTTTCCCAATGGAATCGAAGCAACACATTTTTTTCAGAAAAATGCAGAACATGTTCCTGAATGGGTTAAGACCTATGTAATTGAACATACAACCCAAAAAGTGAATTACATTATTATTGATGATGAGGAAAGCTTATTATACATGATAAATTTGGGTTGTATTGAGATTAACCCATTTAATTCACGTATTCAATCTCTAGAATATCCTGATTATATGATCATCGATTTAGATCCTGAGGATATAAGTTTCGATAATGTTGTTGTCACTGCAATAGAAGTCAAAGCCGTTTTAGATGAGATTGGGGCAGAATGTTATTGCAAAACATCCGGAGCAACAGGATTACATATATATGTACCGATGGGGGCTAAATATACTTATGAGCAAGTCAAACAATTTGGAAATTTAATTGCTATATTGGTTCATCATAGATTACCTGATATTACCTCCATTGAAAGAAGCCCCTCAAAACGTCAGAAAAAGGTGTATATTGATTATTTACAGAATAATTTTGGACAAACAGTTGCGGCACCTTATTGTGTTCGTCCAAAACCAGGCGCACCTGTCTCTACGCCATTAAAATGGAGTGAAGTAAAAATCGGTTTAGATCCTATGCAATTTACGATGAAAAATGTGTTGAAGAGATTTAAAAAATTCGGTGATTTATTTAAACCTGTTTTAGGTCGAGGAATAGACTTAAAAAAATGTTTATCTCGTTTAAAAGAAGAAGAGTCTGGAGTATAAAGTAGTGGGCACAGGTGTATTGAGAAAAATCACATAACTGTTTAATTTTTTTGTTTTATTCTTGAATAATTTATATTGTTTAGTTATAAAATGGCGGAAGTAAAGATGATACCATCATTACATAAAGTTTAAATTTGAAATATTATTTTAACAAAATTATTAGGAGATTAAGGTTATGGCAATTACACCTAGCGCAGTTTTTTTACACGCAAGAGAAACACTTCTTTATGGATTTGCTGGTTATGGTGCATCAGCATTCAGTGAAAATAGTGATCAACAAAATAAAGCGTCAGCGATTGTTGGAGCGATTTATTCTGTTGCTCAATTTCTAATGCCAAAATTGGCGTTAATGGCTTATGCAGCATCACCAAGCGTATATTTTACAGCTAAATTTGCACTACTCGCTTTAGATGCAATAACAATTCTTGCACTTCGCCGATTAGAATTAATCGGAAATCAAGGAACACTTGCATTTTCAAATTACGCAATCATCCGATTTGCTATTTTATAACGATATTATAAATCTGCGATTCTTTTTGGAATCGCAGATTTATTGATAATCTTTTAATCAACGTATAAATTTCTCGAAAAGGCGACAAAACCATTGTTGTCGAAATATTTAACTCCATTTTCATCTATTTCTGTACCTTTAATAGTATGATATGGGTTCCCACGACCAATTGTACCAACAGCCCATGGATATAGAACGTCTTTTACATCATATCCACCGGTCACATGAATTTTTCCATTAGAATCGATATTAACTTTTACCTCACCTTCACCATCATAAAATACGACAGCATATAACATCTTATTTTGTGCTAAAAATGAACGTTTTGAATTATCTTCAACCCAAATATGAAATTTCCAGTGAGGGCGGTGATAACCAGATTTATCAGCATCTTCGAAAATGATTTTATATCTTCCTTTATTGTCACTAATAGAAGCCCCTTCTTTATCGATAGATATCCCATTCTTTTGCAGATAATCTCTTCCATCATCAAATGTGTTATTAAATTTAATTTTCGATTCATTAGTAAATTCAACTAATTTAATGACAGCTTCGGCTTTGTTATTTATACAAATTAACAAAGTTGCGGCTGTGAATAAAATTTTAAATAATTTCATATAAATCCTTGTAGTTATTTTGTGATTGGAGGACGGAAAAATCATTGCCGATCTTGCATTTTTGGAAAAGAAAAAAGTTAATTAGTTTAGTTAATTATTGATTATAGGATCAAATAAATATTTAATTATAGTGAATATTATCGTGTAAAAAATGTTCTTTTTGCAAAAAAAAATTATAAATTGCTTTCTTTTATTAAACAAGTATGTTAATATAGTGTAGCACTCTAAACAAAAGTGAATAAAACATGACATTCAAAGATTTAAATTTAAATGAAGAGATCCTTAAAACTCTTGAAGAAATGGGACATCATACTCCTACTCCTATTCAAGAACAAGCGATCCCAAAAGTATTAGGCGGAGCTGACTTACGCGCATCTGCCCAAACCGGAACGGGAAAAACTGCCGCCTTTATTCTTCCAGCACTAAATCGGCTCACTGTCCCTTCATCAATTCGTGGCCATGGTCCAAGAATTTTAATATTAGTCCCAACGAGAGAATTAGCAATGCAAGTTGCTGATGAGGCTGCTAAATATAGCAAATACATGCGTCAAGTTAAAACGGTATGTATTTATGGTGGAGCTCCTTATCCTACACAAAATAGACAACTCGCTCGTCCATACGATATCCTCGTTGCTACTCCTGGTCGTCTTATCGATCATGTGGAAAGAGGACGTATCAACTTTTCAAGAATAGAAATGTTTGTTCTTGATGAAGCCGATCGTATGTTAGACATGGGATTCATTACACCCGTTGAAAAAATTTCTTCTTTATTACCAGAAACACATCAGACTTTGATGTTTTCCGCTACGTTGAATAAAAACGTGATGGGATTATCCGATCGTCTGTTAAATAATCCAGTAGAAATTAAAGTTGTCCCGGATCACGTAGAAAGTAAAAATATTGAACAACGCCTCCATTATGTTGGCAATATGAATGATAAAAATCGATTATTAGATCATCTTTTAAAAGATCTTCCTTTCGATCAGGCAATTATTTTCACAGCGACAAAATTTCATGCTGACCAATTATTGAATCGATTACTTGATCTCGATCATAGCGCTGCTGCTTTGCATGGCGATATGAATCAACGTCAACGTACTCGTACAATGTGTCAGCTTAAAGATGGTGAAATTCGTATCTTAGTCGCAACAGATGTTGCTGCAAGAGGTATCGACGTACAAACAATCACTCACGTTATTAATTTCGATTTACCAATGAGTGTTGAAGATTACGTTCACCGTATTGGTCGTACAGGCCGAGCAGGGGCAAAAGGTGTTGCTCTTTCTTTTGTATCAGCTAAAGATATGCATTTGGTTAAACGAATTGAACAAATGACAGGTCATAAGTTGACTCCACATACAATTCCAGGAATGGATATTCCAGCGCATTCTGCATCAAGTGCACCTCCAAGAAGAGGAGGCTCACGCTCTTCTTTTGGTAGAAGCCCAAGAGGTGGCGGCGGTGGCGGTGGCGGCGACCGAGGCGGCAGCAGAGATCAATCAGGTGGCGGCGGATATGGCGGCAATCGTGGTGGTTCTGGCGGCGGCGGCGGTTACGGCGGCGGCGGTGGTGGCTACGCTGGTAGCAGAAGAGACCAACCAAGTAGCAGCGAAGGCGGCGGCGGATCTGACGGTAATCGTGCTGGATCTGGCGGTGGTGGCGGCTATGGTGGTGGCAGAAGAGATCAACCAAGTGGCAGCGAAGGCGGCGGCGGATATGGCGGCAATCGTGCTGGATCTGGCGGCGGTGGCGGCTACGGTGGTGCAAGAAGAGACCAATCAAGTAGTAGCGAAGGCGGCGGTGGAGCTGGCGGCTATCGTGGTGGCAGCCGAGATCAAACAAGCGGTGGCGGCGGATATAGCGGCAATCGTGGTGGTCCTGGTGGTAATCGTAGCGGACCCGGCGGCAATCGCGGTGGATCTGGCGGAGGCGGTGGCTATGGTGGTGGTCGAAGAGATCAATCCAGTGGTAGCGGCGGCGGATATGCTAGTTCAGGCAGCCGTGGTGGTTATACTGGTGGTGGAAGAAGAGACCAATCAAGTGGCAAACCAAGTGGAAATGGTGGTGGCTTTGGTGGTGGAAGAAGAGATCAACCAAGTCGAACACCTGCTGAATAGTAAAGTTAATTTTTAGCTTAAAATGTTATTTTAAAAATTATCTTTCAATAGACCTCTTTCAAAACTTGCAAGTTATGAAAGAGGTCTTATCATTTTTACCGAAATTCAGGTTTTTTGGGATTAAACATGCCATGTCGCTAAGTTGTGGCTTGCATAGATTGTAGCAAAAAACGAAAGCGAAAGAGGGCTTTCGCACTCCAAACGCTACGCGTATCTTTGGAAATCTGTAGCATAAATATTTCTTAAAGCTTCGCGTAGCGTTTAGTAGGTAAGGGGCAGGCTTTCGCCAGCCCCTCCCTGTTATCGCAATAGGGTTAATTCCCTATATTTACCGGCATGCATTTTTCTTGCACCGGGCGGTGCCCTTAATGA
>JACDES010000179.1 GCA_013816265.1 Parachlamydiaceae bacterium
GCATAATCATGTACGTATCAATATGCCGTCCCTACAGGACTCAATGTATTGTTTGTACTGTCCCAGGCCTCCGCTTCGCTGCGACCTGGGCTATTTCATACCGGCCCTTCAGGCCTAACACAAGGAACTTTCTTAAGTGAATGTGGGTAAAAGAATGGGAAAGGAAAAAGGCTATTCGCCAATTTATTTTTCTTATTTTACAGCATTGGACTATCATGCCATAATTCCCATCCGGGGGTAAAACAAGAGCAAAAACAAAGAAATCTAACTAAAAATTAGATTTCTCCCGATATTTTCAATTTGTCTTAGCCCTATACAACCGCATTAAAAAAATCAAAAAAAACATCTAACTTTCTCTTTGCTTCAAATTTTAATTTAAATATACTCTGGACCGCTTTAGAAAGAAGAAATTTGTTGCTTACTTACCATTGTCCTACCGAAGAGCGAGCCTGAAACAAAAAATCAGTTGAAAGCTATTTTTTCTAAGGTTCTTTTTCTAATATATAACCATAATAAAATCAAAGGTCAAAAAAATGGAATTAAAGGGATTAAGCTCATTTAATCATGTCGAGTACTATCCTCAGAATATATGGAAGAATTTATCGAAAGACAATAAAAAAATCGTTAAGATTGTTGCAGCAGTTTTTGCGGTGCTTACTTTAGCATATATTTTGTACAAAAAATTTCGGGCTGCTCCAAAGAAGGTGCCCCTAGAAAAAAAGATTCCAAATAAATCATCCGAATCTTCCCAGCTTCCATTAGAAACTTCACAAGTTACAACAGACAATAATGTTGAAACTCTAGATATTACCGCCTCAGATACTGACCAAAATGATCATTTACAAGATGAACCAGAAGCAACATTGATTGAGACACCAACTTCAGATACCTCAGAATCAGAGAAAAATAATTCCGATGGTATAAGATCGAATGATAATAATGCTGATCCAGAGATTACCGTAAAAAAAACTGAAACAGAAACAACGAAAGAAGCCGATCAAGAAATAGTCGATAAAAATAACGATTCAAATCCCCCTACAATATTTCTAAATTCAGAAATTGCTAAACCCACTCAAAATTTATCCGAGGAACAACCTGAAAATGATCATGCAGACACATCTCATAACAAAGATGAAAAAGCCCCTCAAGAATCTGTAGAATTAGAAAAAGAAGTCGTTACTGAACAAGAGAAAAAAAATGAAAAGGGTCCAGATGTAATTGTAGTAAAATCCGAAGAAATTAACGATCCTCAAGATCGTCCAAAAGAAAAGGATTCAACTCCAATACCCAATAGACCTCAGGTGGCTATTCAAAAAGAAGAAGATTCGACTAAAGATACTTTTTGTAAAACGGAAAATCTAGTAGCAGAAAAACCAAAAGAGGCCGAACTTCCTGAATCAATTCCTATTATTGAACCCCCTAAAGACTCTTCCAAAGTGGTCGGTGTTAATAAAGAAGCTCCTAATGATGACGAGAAAATAAAAATAAAAAAGCTTATTGAAAATCTAGCTGAAAAAAGAAAAAAGCTTGGGATTGGTGACGAGGATGTTGCTGGGATATTATCAGGTAAAAAGAAAAAAAATATACTATCAATCGAAGAATCCGATTATCTTGCCGATTGTGAAAAATTTGTAGAGGCACATGGTAAAGTATTAATGGTTTGGTACGAAAATCGTGAACAGTTTATTCAGGAGATGGATGAAAATATCCGGAATAAACTAAATAAAACATATGAGATTTTTCACTTAGATGAATATGAGGAAGAGGTTCCTCCAGTAGCTGAAGAAACAGAAATAACTGATTCATCTTTAGAAAAAGAATCGTCAGAACAGATTTCTGAAAACCAAAAAGGCGAAATTATTTCTCGACCAGTTCCTGAAATGGTACCGAAAAGTGGAGATTCTGTAATTACAGCTGTAGAAGTAACAAGTAAACCACTAACACCAGAAGAGGTGCAAAAGAAAAAACAAGCTAACCGCGATGCACTGTTAAAAAAATTCTCCCAAAAAGCTCAAGATACTTCTACAATAAAAGTGGATGGTATTGTCTTAAAGAAGAGTGAACCTGAAATTGAAATATTTAATTATTTTGAAACTCTTCTTGTTTTATATAGATTAAGAATTGAACTCAAATTAGGTGATGGAAATATAAAAAAAGCATTGGCACGCAAAATGGAAGTTCTTTTGACAGAAAAAGAAGCTGCTTACATTTATGGATGTAGAAGTTTTATCAATCAGTTTGAACTAGAATTAAGAAATGAAAATGATGAGGCTTTTATAGAACCAACTAATTATCCATTAAGTGAAGAAGAATGTAAAAAAGAGTTTAAGATCATCAGTGATGTAAGGTCTCTTATAGATAGTACCGATTTAAATGATATGGTTTGATTTTTTTTAATAAGAGTTACAATAATGAGGTCTCTGCGTTGAATTTTAAATGAAAGCTAAAATAAAAAAATTAGAAGCCGCGACATGCGGCTTCTAAAAGTATTTTTAGGTTTAATTATTTGGCAGCAGCCTTCTGATATCTTTCCGCTACATTTTTCCAATTAATAATTTTCCAAATAGACTTCACATAGTCAGCACGAACGTTTTTATATTGTAAATAATAGGCATGTTCCCAAACATCTATGCCTAATAATGGGATGAGCCCTTTTGTTGATAGCGGGTCTTGATTATCGCAAGTAGCAATTTCAAGGCGATTTAGAGTTTTATTATATCCTAGCCACGCCCAGCCTGATCCTTGAATAGCAACCGCTTTTGCACTAAATTGATCAATGAAATTTTGCAACGAACCAAATTCTTTATTCAATACTTGTGCAAAATCCCCTTCAGGGGCTTTTCCGCCACCGTTATTTTCAGGTGCTAAATTGGTCCAAAAAATGGAGTGATTGATATTGCCGCCTCCATTGAACTTAATCGCTGCCAATAACGCTGCCATTGCAGGAAGGTCCTGTTTACTTTGAGCTTCAGCATATTGATCTAGGGCTTTGTTAAGATTGTCTACGTATCCCTTGTGATGCTTTTCATAATGTAAGCGCATGATGTCGGCACTAATTACGGGTTCTAAAGCATTAAAATCATAGGGAAGGGGAGGTAATTCAAAGTGTTTTGGTGTGCTATTTTGATTCATAATGACTCCTGAGAAAAAATATTTATGACGGGTTTTTTGTAATAAATTTATTTTGAAGCAAGGAAAATATTTAAGCAAGCAATGTGATAAATATAGGAGAAAAAAGAGCGCATTTTATTTACTTTTTTTGTGGATAGCAGGAGAGTAATTGTGTTAGTTGGGGTTAATTTATTCATTTAATTAGATCTTTCTTTTTTTAGCTTTGAGCGATTGTTCAAAGCACAAAAATTGTCAAAATAAGATAAAATATGTGAATTGCTTATTTCTTTACGGTTTTATTTATCTTAAGAAAAATTCCTTGCGTTAGGCCTGAAGGGCCGGTATGAAATAGCCCAGGTCGCAGCAAAGCGGAGGCCCAATGGCATTCGGTTAAGAAATCATGTGCCTTTTGGTTATATTTTAAAGGTAGTGCTAAAAAAGCATGATTTTTTAGATATGCTTATTTTTAG
>JACDES010000013.1 GCA_013816265.1 Parachlamydiaceae bacterium
GTTTTACCTATTTTTAGACCTTCGAGAGATGTTTTATTGCTAGTTTTAAATCATCTGAATGCTAGCGACTTAGGGAATCTTTGTGCGACTTGTCATCACTTAAGGGGCAGAATTCAAACGGAAGATACCTTATGGATGAAAATAGCCAATCGTGAATTAAATATTCAAAGTGTCTTTGCAAAAGAATCTTGGAGAGACACTGTTGTCACCAGAAAACAGTGGGAGAAAAATATATTCCAAGAAAAGAAAATTTCTGAGCCCCTAAATTTAATGGGATCATTTTACCGCGAACCCTTTAAATATTTATATGGTTGGTCGTCAACAACACCCAAAATCATAGATTTAAAAAATGCAAACGTAACTAGTGGTGCTAATCTTTTTTGGGAAAAATTTTCCTTACGTTTTTATGATGGACAACGAGCAGTTCTTCTTGAAACTATTAGAACAGAAATCGATCCCGAAACGGATGAAGAAATAGATATTTTAAATTCTGCAGGTCAAGAGGCTTGCAACTCTGAAGTGACGTTGATAGACAACAAGGGTAAAAAAATTGGTAATTTTCACATTCTTCTACATCCCTCATCTTACGAAATCTTGTTAATAGATAATAAAATAATTATCCAAAACAACCGAACATTGTTGATTTCTTCCCACGAAATTCCAAAAGCTGGCATTAAAATCCCCTTTAGTGATTTTGCTCCTATGGTTGTAGGAATCATCATTGAAAATACAGACTCTAAATTGGTTTTTTGTCAGAAATTTGCAACTGGGATATGGGATCATCATCAAAAGACCACTACTGAATTTTTAAAAACCCCAACAATTGTTAATGTAAAATATCAAACAATTGTTCAAGATATATTAGTTCAAGTCACATTTGATCAACAATTAATTGGTTATAAAAAAGAAGAGGTCGAACAAGAGAATGGATCTAAGCTTTTGCAATGGAAAGAGATTTGGCGAAAAGAAAATCCAAATTTCAACCACATAAAAGCTGCAAACGATAAAAGCCACTATTTCTTAGCAGATAACAATCAATTTACAAATGAATTTGAATTGTATGATGCCCGTACTGGAGAGTCAATAAGAAAGATGAAACTAGACATTAAGAAATACACTATAAAGGATCCCGCTTCAATTTATCATCACAATTTACTTACCTATATAAATCGGAAAAATGAGACTGTTATACGTGATTTCTCACCTCGAAAATTATTAAAAATTAGAGATCCGAATGCGAGCAAAATTGAAATATGTAAAGATAAAATCAAACTAAAACTAAATTCGTACAGTTTGACAAAAAAAATCACTATTTGCTGCATTGCATTTTTTGCAATTGGAGCTCTCGTTAAGTTCTTTTATCAGCAAAGGATGCCCATAAATTTATCAAAAATATTTGGAAAATGATGAAACTATTTTTATGTCTATTTTTATCCATTCTTGGGTCTATTCACAGCGGTTTATTTGCAGCAACCCCCTTTGAAAATAAGGTTTACATCGCCAATCGGGACAGTAAAACCATTTCTGTTTACGACTCCGCTCTAGAAAAAGTTGTCAATACACTCCCTCTTAAAAAGGCACCTGAAAAATTAGGGCTCACACCTAATGGAAAGTCCTTGTTTGTCTTAAATGATTACAGCGTATCAATTATTTCCACAGATCCCAAAGCAATGAAGGTTTTAAAGACGATTGATACTTTTAAAAATTCAAGGATTGGTCGTCCTATAGCGATAGCCTTTAGTTTGGATGGTTCTGCAGCATATATACTATGTAATCAAAACCAAGATACAAAAGTAGAATTGCTTCTCTTAAACACTTCCACAAATGAAATTACTAATTCTCAAACCATATTTAATTTCTTGGGAAGGAAAACAACAGCTATTGACTTTATTGTATCGAAGGATGGCAAAATTGCTTATATTTTATACACTATAGAAAAAAATTCAGCGATTGTTGCTATCGAATTAGCTAAAAATAAACAACGATGGATTAAATCCCTTAATCTATCAGATCCATGTTCCTTGGTTTTAACCGCGGATGGCTCAAAAATATATACTTCTGGAAAAACGAGTTATTATAGCGGTACACTATCGACAATAAATACAAGTGATGGAACGAATAAAACTATACAAAATCCCCATCACTTAAAAAGCTTTGCAGCGAATTTAAACCAAAAAATAGCTACTATTTACGCAAATTCTGCATCAACAATTTCAATTATTGATACATCCAGCAATCAATGTAATAAAACTGGGATAAAAGGTGTCTTCTCTGCAATAGCGTTAAATAAAGAGGGATCCAAATTATACGTGGCCAATCCCAAGGAATCAAAAGTATTCGTTTACATGATCGACTTTCCATATATGGAGTTATTTTCGACTTTTTCAGTAGATGAAAATCCTGTTGATATCGTTGTTGGGCCAGAGATGTGACGTTAAATAATTAAACACCAATAGCATCCACACTTTTGGAGTGCGATCGCATGCAACCGCTGCAATCGGCATCAAAGTATTCTATAATACATAAAATCAGTTTATTTAATGGAAAATTGCAAAATTGGCGGTTTAAAAAAGCGAAAGAGGACTTTCGCACTCCAAACGCTTTGCGTAGCAGAAAATTGATCTTTTTGATGTTTCGCGTAGCGTTTGGAGTGCGAAAGGCCTCTTTCGCTTTCATTTTGATATCGATAACTATTTACTTCAGCTTTGCAGAAACAGAAATTTCGGCCTTAAACAACTTTGAAACAGGACACCCTTTCTCAGCTGCTTTAACTGCTGCATTAAACTTATCTTTATTTGCTCCTGGTATATCGGCAACAAGATCGATGTGACTTTTTGTGATTCCAAATCCATCAGAGACTTTCTCCAAACTGATCGTAGCTGTTGCTTCTAGTTTATTTGGAACCATACCCGCATTACCAAGTTCGTTCGAGAGAGCCATCGCAAAACATCCAGCATGTGCAGCAGCAAGAAGTTCTTCTGGATTTGTTCCAATACCATTTTCAAAACGTGTCGTGAATGAATACTGTGCTTGCTTAAGGACTCCACTTTCGGTAGAAATTGTCCCTTTACCATCTTTCAAGCCCCCTTGCCATATAGCTGTAGCCTTGCGTCCCATAACTTACTCCTTATGTTGATATTGTCCTCTATTCATGGAAGTTATACATGTTAGAGCAGAGATTTTGCAAGAAATTGTTTATACCAGCATCTATTTTAAGAAAGATTCCCTGTGTTAGGCCTGAAAGGCCGGCATGAAATAGCCCAGGTCGCAGCCTATGTCCCTAGCTGTAACATCGTCCTAGCCATCTCTCTTTGAATGAGGTGTGATAAATCGATATTACCATCATAGTTGGAGTCGCTACCATTTTCATCTTCGTTTAAAGACATTTTTTCAATAGTGGTGGATGAACTCGCTGATGAACTTTCGGAAACCAGGGAGAGTTGTGGTTAATCTGTTCGTTGTTTTTTAGCGGGATTAGAATCAACATCACTATTTCCTTCTTCATAATCACCAAACTTTCTTTTTACCCCTGTTCTAATAGTAGCAGAGTCGTCAGAAGATGCAATTTTTTGATATAATTAAAACACGAGACAGTTTATTTTATTAAAAATTAACTTTTACCAAACAAACAAAAACATTTATCACTAATCCTATTTTCATCTATTATTTAATCAACAAATTAAACTGAATAATTATAAGGAAAGATTTATGAGTTTTAATTCTACATATAGTTTGGATGCAAATCGTCAAATTCTAGAAAATATCGCAAAATTTGGTATAGCATCTCCTCAACATTTACACGATCAAGGAATCAAGGGATTTAGTTCTGAAGATCAGCACACAAAGCTCTCAAAACAAATACATTTGAATGCATCCGGACATGATAGCTTAAATGAGCCTGAGGTTGCCCATTATTTTATAAAAAATCCTGCTGCTGGATTAAATCAGATTTTATTAGAAAGACCTTCAAATTCTACTCATCCTCAATATACATTCGGAGTTACAAAAAAAACTGCAAAAATAGCTTCAGAAAGGCTCAACAACGGTGTGTTGTTTGTAGTCGATCCAGATAAAATTTCAGATTCTGACAAAAAAAAATTAAATAAATGGTTTTTGCTAGGTGGTCAACAAAATAAAAATAAGCATTGGGGAGAAGCAATATTGACTGGTCCTATTTCTCCAAGTGCGTTGAAGACAGCATTTGTTCCAGAAAATTTGACAGCTTTATTTAAATCTGTTTTTCCACAGGTTGAATGTATTCCGATGCAAAATTCAACTATTCAGACCATGTATTTCGCTTCATATGCATTAAAGACTTCTGTGAAAAATAGTGTATTACTTTCATTAGGTTTTGAAGATCACGGTATTACTTGCAAGGATCTTGAATGCACATCTCCAGATTTTGATACAACGCTAGCTAAATACATGAAACAATTTATGGAAATAAATAAAAAAGATAAAAAAGCTCTTCTATGTCACGTCGTACGTTTAGTGGCGCCTTCCGATGAAGAATTTCCCAAATTAGGTATAGACAGACTTTTCAAGGAAATAGAAAATTCTTCAGTTGAAGCTCCACCAAAGCTAGTTGAACCAAAAATGGTAGAGCTGCCCCAAGCAACAGTAACAGTAGTTGAAGTAGCCAAAGAGATAATAGCCACTGAAAAACCAGTTACTGCAGACAATTCAAAAGAAATAGAGAAGGTTGTACTCACGCTCCAAGATCCTGTAGAACCGGTTCTAAAAAAAGTTAAAGATGATGAACTTTTATCCAATATTGAAATGTTATTGAGCAGATCCCCATCAATTAATTATGATCTTGGTGGTTCCCAATGGAAAATTGTACTTAATAAAATTGATATCGTTGATAAGCCCCAAGAAAAAGATGAAACGTCGGCAAAAGAATCAGTACAGCAAGCGACCGATCAACCTCAGGTAGTTGTTAAAAATGAAGTTGCTACGGAAAAAACAGCAACTGAAAATAATATTGAAACAACTCCACAAAAAACAAGTCTCAAAAAGAAGGACATAAAAGTCGTTAATGAACATTGTTCTTTCTTCCCAGCTATTTTTTTTGCTAGAAGAATAAAATGGTTAATTATACCTCTCATACTTATGATAGGTATTTTTGCACGTCTTTATTCTAAAAATAATCAAATTAAATAGCTTCTAAGAATCTCCAAATGCTATCAATTCATTTTTAGCATTTGGATCATCAGTTCCCAATTTTCACACTTGTCGCCTTAATTAAAATATATCAATAATGAAAGCGAAAGAGTGCTTTCGTCATTTCAATCATAGATTAAATTAAGATATTCTACCGATCTTTAACATATTGAAAGCTATTACTTGCTCAAGTGTCATAGGCGCTGCATCAGGTTGATCGAATGGAGCCATAACAGGTTGGGCTACGCTAATTATATGGCCAATAGACATTGGCTGTGGTCCCATAATAGGTACAAAAGGATGAGAGCTCATTTTATATCCAAAATTTGTTTGTTGTACTCCTGGCATTGGCTGCGGCCCCATCATGCCGGCTCCAGAGGGAACGGTACTCTGTCTATTTCCTAAAATTGTTGCTGTTTCAATTGACATTGGCTGCAGTCCCATGTTCCCAGCTATAGAAGAAGGGGCACTTACAGACCTTGAATGATCAATTGACATTGGCTGTGGTCCCATACTGCCAGCTCCAAAAGGAGGAGTACTGCTACTTTGTGCTACACCTCTTGGTCGTGCAATTAATTTAGGTTGCAAAACAATACCCGAAGCTGAACCAAACTGCGATGGAGCAAAAGCCATATCTCTTTTTTCCATTGAAGAAATGCTACCAAACGAAGAAGAACCTGATGATCCAGTACTCACTGGTGAGTGCGGAGGAGATTCTGTACGGGCTCTTTTAGCTGGTCCATTACCTTGCTCAATATCATTTTGATTATCGCTAAAATCATCAAATGTTCTTTTACCTATCATTTTTGTTACTTTGGTACCAGATATAATCTTTTTTCTTCTTTCTTCAATATTTTCACCAGGTTCATTATTGTCACTTAATTCCCATCTTTTTATTGTTTCATTATATTTAATTTGCTCATTTTTTCTTAAACGCCCAAACCTCACTTGGCAAGCATTACCGGAATCTCTTTTAAAAATTAGTTTTTCTATCGTATTCCATCGAACCTTTATTGGGAATGCAGTTTTTACAATACTTTCAGCATTTTCACCTTTCTTAGATTTCTTAAGTTTAGGTTTTCGAAATTCGACACTATATTTTGAAACATCGTCAAGTAGTATTTGGATTTCTGAAGGCGTCCAAGGCATTCCCCTAGAAGGAATTGATTTTTGTCCAGGCAATATCGTTCTGTCTATTACTGCCGCTAGGGGTTGTTCTGTTGCAACTTTTGCTGGAGCTGCTGTTGCAGCTTGTGATGCCCGCATCATTTGTTTTGCTTGCATGACTGGTTTTTCTTGTTTAGGCTCATTATTTTGTGGAAATAAATAGATCTTTAGAATATCTCCAAGGGGATGTTTATCATTAATCGCAATAACATTATCTTTATATTTTGCAACATATTTCTGTGAAATACCTGCCGTTGCTTCCTCGAAGGTTTTCTTGCTGACTGTACTAGAAAATATAAGACCTAATATAGAAGCTTCCCAATCAAAATCGGAGGCTCCTTCAACAACTGTAGTGGTTTCATTAAATTGGGGAAGTTGATAAATTCGGTCCCTTAATTTCTCTAAACCATCTGATTTATTCAATGTAATAAATCCCCTTCTAATTGAGCTTAATTGTTTTACAGCTTCTGCTGGTAATATAGACAATGCACTAGGTAGGGTTATTTCTGAAGGCAACTTTCGCTGTGTTTTAAAAATGATCCCAACAAGTTCGCTTGTCAATTCTCGTGGTATTTTTAAACCGGGTTTTACTTGATCCCCAGCTGATTGTAAAGGCGATGATGAAGAACTACCAGCTCCTGCGCCGGCTAGTGAAAATGTAAATGAAGAAACAGATGTCATAAGATTTCCTTAATGTAAAATTTATTAATTTGATGATAATGTAGTAGGCTTGAATTAATTTCAGATTAAGTGATTGTTAAGATTTAACAAAAAAGAGGAAAAGGACGAATAGGACCTAAACGACCTTAACGACCTAAACGACTAATGTAACTAAAGTATATTTTGTTACAAAAATTGAACTAATTATTGATTTAATTATCTTCGGGATAATCTCATAAATGAGTGGGTAGTAAAATGAATGATTGTTGTTTTACTTCAATCACTGCATCCGCAGTTATTGAAGCTAATTGATTCAAAAAATTAAATATATACAAATAAATTTAAACTTGTTAATATTAATTATATAGAGATGTGTTATTAGAATATCTATTATTAATTAATATGGGGGTTATATGAATATCAATGATGTTAGCGGTGTTACAAGTACACCAATAAATAACCAAAATTCTGTTAATAATACAAACCCTGAGCACGCAACTTTTATTCAAAAAATAAATGATTTGATAGAATTTTTGAATACTAAGGTGGAAGCATCTTTACAGCAACAAAGAACAGAATCAAAGAAAATATTTGATGCTAGACGTAATGAGATTGAAAATGAAGAAGAATATTTCAACCTTTATCAGCAAAACCTGGCTAAGAAACAGATGAATAAAGAATATGAACATAGAAATAAAATAATATATGAAAAAGCCCTAGCATTAAAGAGTGAACAAGAGATATTAAGCAAATTATTTGAAAATTTACACAACTCACCTTCCAAAGAATTGCAATCCCTAGAAGAAGTACAAAAGTACATTTTTGATAAAATTGATGTACAAAAAGCTAGACTAGCTCCATATGAAAACAAGTTATCAACCCTTAATCAAGAACTTGCAACATTAAATGTAAAAATTGAAGTGAAAAATCAAGAGATAGTAGCTATAGACAAACGGATAGCAAGTAATAAAAGGTTGGTAAGAGACCTTCAAAACAATCAAAATAATATTATACTCCTTGCAAAGCTTGAAAAAGAAAGAGTTTTATTGTTAGCAGCTAAAAACCATTTAGATGCAGAAAAGAATCATTTAGACAATCAAATATTACTCTTAAGGAACGATATTAATAACCTTAAGAATGATGCCGGTTATCACCCAACAAATTTTAGAAGTTTTAATTATTATCATGAATTAAATGTTTTAATAAGTGACAAAATAGCAAAATTATCAGGCGCGCCCCTTGCCAAGGAAATAAACGCTGAAATAGCACGTGATGAACAAACTCTTCCTCTATTCTCAGAATTAAACAACCTATCTTCAAGTAATAAAGCAATTAATCAAGTCAAAGAAGAAATACATCATTTGGAATTTGAAGAGGAGTTAATGAGAAAAGCTATAGCCTCCGATAAAGCGGGAGCAAAAGATACATCTAAATTAATGGCACTTGATAATAAAACAAAAGTAGAACTTGAACGATTAAGAATATATCGTGATGAACTTCAACTTATTAAAAGGAATGCATTTGGTTCTGGCTCAACAAAAGGCTTCAAGAAATTGAACAAAAAATTTAAGAACGTTTAATCTTTCTCGGACACTATTCAAACAAAGGACATAAACGACCTAAAGGACATAAAGGACATAAGACATTTGACATCATCGATTGTTGTTTCGGATAGCTAACCGGGCTTTTGTCATCCGTTCCTTAAGTCCACCTTCTTTCAGAAAATCCTTTTCTAAGCGTCGAATCTGTTGATCAAGTAAATAATTGGTTACTCTTATTAAACCAATTATTACGTTGGCACAAATCTCTGGATTATCATTTTCAATACCCTTTTGAAATGTTGCATAGGTAGAATTTCTTTCTCGATTAAGTTCACCCAGTCGCTTAGCATACGGATGATCTTTTGCCCATTCATTTAATCGGCGGACTCTAAGAAAATCTCGATAATCAATAAGCAACTCTTCTTGACTTGAGCGCGCTACATTTGTAAGCTTGATTTCCATCTCCTTAGATGTACCTGAAGCTTGGCTCCCCTCTGCAATATTTTGCTTACCTGATCGCGCAGCTTGAACCATTTGATCAATGGTTCGATCCCCCTTTCGAAAAAAACGATTTGTAAAATAGACTGTGGCATCATAGATAATTTCTGCTTTTTGGTATGAAATTAATTGCTCATATCCCCCATGCGTTGGTATAAACTGCATAATTTAGTCCTTTTCGTCCTTTAGGTCGTTTTTGTCCTTTTTGTCCTTTTTATTAACCGCAAAAATATGAATAATAATATATTTACTAATTTTTTTTGATTTGAATAATCTCACCAGGTTTCCATTCTTTTAAAAAGGCTTCAGCAGTAATGGTAATTTCCCAGCCATGATATGGGTCTCGTATTCTGACTCTAGAAAGATCTTCCGAAACCTCATCAACAAGCATGTCATGTCCTCCTAATTTACCACAAATGGTAACTATTGCTGGACCATTTTTGATAAGTAAAGTTCTGAGACCCAATAGAGAATCAGCTGGGTTTAGACTGATTAATAATCCTGCTTCTTTAAAATCCCTTACATGGTCATCATCATAGCCTATATTTCTAGTTTGTAATCCATGTAAATTAGGATTTTTACCATTATCCATGATAAGCATAGCGGCAGCTGCTGCTGTACATCCTCGAGTAGCTTGTTGTTGAATAATCGCTTTTTCATACTTTGTATACCCAACAGATATACCTGGAGCAATTTCTTTAGTTTTGACAATATCTAATTTTTCGACAATTTCACTATCACTAAAAAGCTCACCGCTTCCATGCACACTTTTTACCACCCCTGCTTTGGACAGCATTACAGTATCGCATATTCCTACTGGAGGTATTTTTCTTATTTGCGGAGCACCCGCGTTTGTTAGATTCTTTTGATTTTTATCTTTAAGTTCGATCGACAGTATATTTTGAATGTCGGCAGGAGGGTTTTCTTTATCAAAACAACGTCCACGTACTTGATCAAAGCGAACTTGTTTTTCATTTTTCTCTTTAATCAAGACGATTTTTCTGTCAATTCCACTAACAGCTTGCTGCCACCACATTTTCACAGTTTGTGAATCATAGTAGTATGGTACGATTGTCAAAGTCGATAAAAGTGCTAAAGCTCCAATTGCAATGCAATAAATCGTATTGAGCGTTTTCTCGTAGGTAATTTTTTTATGATATATTTCCCCGTTATACTCGAAATCTTTCTCTGACGTTTTCTGTTGATATTCGTTAGAATGCTTATATGGGTTTGCTGAAGATGATTTGATTATTAACATTAAATAAATCCTTGGTAAAATTAATAATATTTACAATATCAAAAAAATAAATATAACAAATTATTTATTTTATATCCATATAAATAAATAATTCTACTCAATTAAATGATAATTTATTACAAAGTTTAATTAAGAAATGAAATAAAAGTAATTTTAAAACGGTACTTTGATTTCTGAGAGTGCTTATCCTTTTAACTACATCACACGTCGATCAATTCGAAAGTGGCATACTGGTATCTGAGTTTTAGAAAATCTCAAATACCAATATACCATGCCCAAATCCTTAATTGTTAATGATCTTATTGCTCATCAATTAGATCAATTCAAAACTAGGGTTTCTGTGCTTTATTGCTCACCTGGAAGGGCCTCATCATCATATTGTCTTCATGATCGAGAATATTGCAATGCCAAACATATCCGCTTCCGCCAGGATAGCCAAATTTGTCTTTTTTATCTCCCAGTTTGGATGTAGGATCGAAAGCAAATCGGTTCTCTCCTGCTGAAACTCCTCCAACTGGAATATCTTGAGGAGCCCATCTAATTGCAAGACGAGTCACTGTTCCTGGATATATTTTTATTGTGTCTTTCCATCCATATTCATTTGGATCAGGAGCAATTACAGGTCCTCTTAAAAATGGTGCTACATCAGGATTTCCACCCAATTTTGGCGTACTTAAGTATGAGAAAGGAGAACCATAGGTATAAACAGTTCCTGGAGGTACCGTTTTGGGTCGATTCAGGAATTTATTCCAAGCCGTTTCATACAGATCTCTATAAGATCCTAGACAAACAAATGGAGGAACAGTATTTCCCACATAAAAGGCTTGTCTATTGATAAGTTGAAATTGGATGAGATGGATATGAATTGGATGGGCATCAGGTGTTAAATTAACAAGCTCCCAAATCTCCGTTGAACCCACTTGAGGAATCTCTGTGACATAAAGAGAACCATTGTTGTAAGGAACCGAATCTGGTAAGATTTCCTTGTTATAAGGATTTTTCCCGTCATAACTAGTATTATTGCATAAAACGACTACAGGAGCTGTTGAATAAGGATCTTCTTGCTCAATAAGAACAAGACTTCTTGTCAAATTGGGAACAACCCCTGGGGCTAATTTCCCTTTACCATTTGCAAGCCGCACAATCGCTTTATCACCTTTTCTTAAAGTAGCTCCAGGAATTGCTGGATTAAAGCTTTTGTCTGGAGATGAACGTTTATTTTTCACCCGGAATTGCATAATCAATCCTTCTACATCAGGATCTAGCAATGTTCCACCCCCTGGGAAAGGGCCTGGTGCATCATTATTGACTGTAATATTTTTTCCCTCATAACCAGTAAAATCAATAATAACATCCATCCGTTCTCCTGGAGCAAAGAGCAGCCTAGGAGAGTCGAAAACAGGACCTAAATCCGGATCCTCTGGTGGACATAGATCCGATGTATTATAGGTAAATGGGATAAAGCTATTAATATTTACTGGTTTATCCAACAATCCACCATCGGTACCAATCTGCCATATCTGTGGAACTGAGGTATTTGTATTATCATTAGAAGTTAAATAAAGGGCCAAGAATCTAGCATTGCAAGAATCTAATAATCTAAAACGGTATCGTCGTGGTTCCACTTCTAGATAAGGCCAGCTTTTCCCATTGACACACATTACATCGCCGAAAAATTCAGCAATCGCATAAGGATTAATATCAGGATTACCTGGAGGGCCATTCAACCCAGCTGTCAACGGATTTCCATCTGGAAAGAAGAGTTGTCCATGGGTGTCAAACTGACGATCTGAGATAATCATTTCAACTTCAAAATCATCTTTTGGTAGAGGAGGTGAAACGGATGATTCTGGTTCACCGCGAATGAAATAAAATCCTGCTTGGCCTGCTAAAACGCTAAGTCTTGTGATACCGAGAACGTGATCATGAAACCAAAGAGTTGTTGCTGGCTGGCTGTTAGGATAAATGAGTTTATTTGAGACAAATGAAGCTCCTTTGATTTTCTTTCCAGGTGTCCACCAAGAATTTGGGTCTCCATCAGCATAAGAGGGATTTTCAGCACCATGCAAGTGGATAGTGATTGGCTGTGGCCCCTCATAAATACCTGGATTTCCCTGTGGCATTCCTGTACCGAAAGGATAAACTTCGGGATCATAGGTATCAAATCCCTGTCCAAACTGAGGCCAATTTAATGGATTAGCCCATTGAAAACTCACATCGACTGTCAGAAATTTTTGGAGAAGAGGCCCTTTGAGTATGCGCCCTTTCTTATCTTTAAAGGGAAATAAGTGATTGAGACCTTTGACATAAGATTTTTTATGGCGCTCTACTTCAACAGTATGGGCGGGATAAGATGGGCCATAGGTTTTTTTCCCATCGCTCATTTCGTATCCCCACATGTACGTCCCTTCTCTGGGATCAATCGTAACCAGGGGCATACCTGTTTCTACGCTTTTATAAGTAACAGAACGAGGAAGATTTTGATAAAATGAATTCGGGAGAATTTTTTGCTGAAATTCTTTTGCTGTAACCTTGATCTTCCTTATCCCATCAACTCTTTCTCCATTATATGTCGTGAGAGGTTCAACGAATTTGGGAATGATTCCTCCATCAATGACAAATTGCTTTACTTGTTGATTTGCCTGGATTGTATTAGTCGACACTCCAATGAGTAATGCTAAAAAATAAAGTTTTTTTTTCATAATTTCCTAATTGAATACAAGTTTGAAAGTGTCTAATAATTTTGCATAACTTAGCAAATAACTTTTTTAACGGAAGGCCTTTTCCTAGGCCCCTTTGGCTGGGCTTTTCGGCATCTCGGGCAGGCATAAAAATTGGATGTATCGATGGATGAAGAGGTGTTTGTAGAAAATGGAAAGGAAGGAAAATCAAAAAAAGTGGGGCATAAAGCAAAGGGAATCATGACTAGGCACGTAAATTTCATAGCAAAATCCTTAAATTTATTGTTAAAGAAGAAATATTCTAGATCGCTCCCAGCAAAGTTGTCAATTTTATTTTTGAATTTTGTTGATAGCTGCAGAGAGTATTAACCATGACCTGTTTCTAATAGATTGTAGCCAAAATGAAAGCGAAAGCCTTCTATTGCTTTCATTTTTTGCTACAGCCCCTTTCTTATAGTGACACCATTGTAGCAATGCTTTGAGAGGCTAAGCATTTTCTCAAAATTTTTTATAATTCCTTAAGTTTGAAATATATTTTTTTATCATCGGAAGAAACAACCATATTGAAAATTTTCAATGAACTCTATTTTTCAAGTTTCAGAAAAATTTAAAATAACGTAATGGAGGTAAGCAACCTTAGGGACAATGACAATATTAGCCCTCAAAAATTTCCTTAGAAAAATTATATGACCATAGATCGAGTTGCTTTGCGTAATTGTATGCCTTGTTTTTGAAGTCAAAATTGCGTAAAAGTTAACAATAAAATTCATTGACAACATAAAATTTATTTTTGATAGTAAACCAAAAAGGAGCTTACTTTGAAAATCAAAATTTTTACCCTAGCTTTAATAACTGCTACAGCAAGCCTTTTTGGCGATCAACTTGATCTAGGCATTCCATATCAATGCAACAAATCCGAAATTGAAAACCTAGAGGCTGACATCATCGTTGTAGGTGGTGGAGCGGCAGGTTGCGTATTAATGAACCAGCTATCAAAGAATGGTCTCTATTCAGTATTAGGAATAGAGGGGGGGCCAAATTTAACAAATGATCCCGCAATCGAAGCAGTTGGCATCCCAGCATTATTATTGGCTACTACAGGAAGGTACAAGTTTTTTTGGCCCGGATGGAGTCAAACCCTTCCAATGGCAGGTCTCAATGGACGAGTTAGTGATTGGACAACAGGAATGCTGTTGGGTGGTGGCTCATCGGTTAACTCATTATACTACGGTCGTGGCTCGAATACCATGTATAAGCGTTGGGAAGAAATTTCTGGCAGCGAAAATTGGAGTCTGGACAAAATTCTGGCAACCTTTAAGACCCTTGAAAACTATCATGGATTAACAATCACACCAGGTGCGCGAGGACACAAAGGTAACCTTGATGTCCTGCAGACACCTACAGTATCGCAGTTGACAACGAAAGTACTATTACCCGCTACACAGGCAGCTTTTCCTGGAATTCCAACGGTGCTAGACTATAATGATCCGAGTGTGGGAAATTGCATTTCCACTCGTGCCCAATGGTTTATTGACCCTACAGGTACCAAACGAGCGAGTAGCGCGACAGCATTTTTAAATAGCTCGGTTATGACACCGGATGGTCACGGAGTTAACGGACACAAACTGCGTGTTTTATTCGATTCGGTAGCCGTGAAACTAGAATTTGACAAACATCGACGTGCTAAGACAGTAAAATTTATAAAGGACGGTCAACTATATGAAGCACGAGCACGGAAGGCTGTTGTTTTGGCGAGTGGTATTAATAGTAGCAAATTGCTACAGCTTTCGGGCATAGGTCCGTCGAAAGTACTAAAAGATGCAGACATCAAACCCACTTTCATTAATAAAAACGTCGGAAAACATCTTCAAAATCATCCGCTTCTCTTCATTACATTGCTCGCAGATCCTGCACATAACGGTATTCCTGCTGGAGCACCTTATTCATATACGATCCATAATGTCTATTTGCCAGCAGTTGGCGGTTCTTCAAGCGACCCACGAATGCTGCAAGTTTTGTTCGAATACGTACCAGCTAGCGCTCAGTTACCGGTTCCTCTAATAGTCATCGGATTTGAGCTATTGAACCCAAAGAGTGAAGGTAGTGTCACAATCCAAAGTGATAACTCATATCAACTAGCTGCAGTGGATGACGGCTTTTATAAAGATCCTGTAGACCTAAAGAATATGAAGGATGGTATCAAGATCTATATTCGTCATCTGCTAGATCAATTAGCACTCCTTAGCCCCGATACGGATTACTATAGACCCATATTCGGAGATCCGTTCAACCTAGTCATACTTTCTGATTATAAAGATTCAGAGGTTGAGTCGTACGTGAAAAATAACACCAATCTTACGCTGGATGTACACCATTTTACATCACACTGTAAAATGGCTCCCTTGAACGCCGGAGGTGTGGTTGATGGTAACACACGTGTTTATGGAACAAAGAACGTTTATGTAGCTGACGACTCCATCTGTCCTTTGATTCCGGATATCAATACAGCCGGACCAGCAATGATGATCGGATTACGCACTAGCCAGATTCTGAAAAGTATCTTGAGCAAAAAAGAAAAATTACATTGTAAAAAACAAGCCAACACTTTCAGTTCTGATAACATTGAGAATGAGGATTAGCGGAGCATGGAAAAGCAGCCGGAAGATGCCGGCTGCCGACCAAATTTTAGATTGAGATGCTTTAGTTCATAACCCCCATCCAAGAGTGGCGGCTTCGAACAAAGCGAAAGCCCTCTTTCGCTTTGTTCGAAGACGCTCTGTGTTATTATTGGAATAAACCTAAGATGCTTATGAAAAATAGTGCCCATTTGTCTAGTATTTCAATGCCCCGCTTGATCTATGGAACTGCTTGGAAAAAAGATAAAACAACTGAATTGGTCATCAAAGCCGTCAAAAATGGTTTCAGGGGAATTGATACGGCCTGTCAACCGAAACATTACAATGAAGCGGGTGTCGGAGAGGCCATTCAAAAGCTAATTAGTCAAGGTATAATAAATCGCAATGATTTGTATATTCAAACTAAGTTTACTCCTTTAAATGGGCAAGACCCTCTCAATATTCCCTATGATAGAAAAGCTCCTTTGGGGAAACAAGTCTCCCAATCGTTCGAAGTTTCCAAGCAAAACCTAGGTGTGAGTTATGTTGATGGATTAATACTCCACTCCCCTTTAGAGAATATTGATCGTACGATGATCGCATGGCAAGCAATGGAACAAATTTATAACCTGGGAGGGACCAAACAAATTGGTATAAGTAATTGTTATGATTTAGAAGTATTGATAGAGTTGTATGATGCATCTATCATTAAGCCTACGGTTTTACAAAATCGATTTTATCGAGATACAGATTATGACAACGAAATTCGTCAGTGGTGCCAAGAAAAGAAAGTTATTTATCAAAGTTTTTGGACTCTTACAGCAAATCCACAGATTCTTTCGAGTGAAGTGATACAAAAGGCTGCTCAAACCTATCAGAAAACCCCACCACAAATTTTATTTCGCGTTTTAGTCGATATTGGCATTGTCCCATTGACTGGTACTTGCTCCGATGCACACATGAAACAAGATCTTGATATTTTCAATTTCGAACTTCACCAATCTGTGATACAGGAAATAGCATCGCTATTTACTTAAACAATACTCTTAATTGCACAAGCCACTTATGATATAGGGTGAAGCCTAACTATTTTTTCTAATACATCTAATAAAAGCGAAGCCCGTTGGAGTGCATGTCCCTTGAGGCTAAGAAAAAATTGACTTAAATCTAGAATTCACTTCGTTAGCTCGGTAGAGTGTCTGTTCAAAGCCCGGAGTGACGTACGGAACTCCGGGTAAAATAAAAAAGGAATAGAGCTCGGTAGAGCGACTCAAATATGAGATTATTATGTAGAAGTATTTCAAGAGATTTGTGTGTATAATTATTAAGAGTGTTAGTAAATTACTGAAAAAAAACAAAACACAACCAAAATAGCAATTTATTTCGCATTATTTTGTATTATTTTGTTATAATTAAGTTAGATATTTTTGCATTATTATAATTAAAGAGATTCTATGACAACTCCACTTAGCTTTAACTTCATGAAAAAGAACTACGAGTTTAGCTTAGAAGAAACTAATAAATATTCAGTGAGTGATATATCGATTAATGGTAGAGATTATAAAATTTTGGGAAATGAAGATAGTGTATCTTTATTACATCTCCTTATTCCAACTATGGAGCCTTCTTCATTCGAAAACATGCTTAAATTTAAAGCCTCATTAGAAAATTTAGAATCGGATGACAAAGTTAAATCAGCAGCTGAGAAAGTATTAAATAGTGAATCAGTCGAAAATTCTTCTGAAGCGAAGAAAAAATTAAAAAACGAAATTAACTTATTTCTTGAGAATGCCGTTAAAGAAAAGAACTTTCGTGGTGCTGTTCTTGTTATTCAGAATGGAAATGAAATCCTCAAGCAAGGATATGGAGATAAAGAACTAACAAATCAAACAACATTTCACATTGCCTCCATCACAAAATCATTTACTTCGGCGATGATCCTTGAATTACATCAACAAAAAAAATTAAGCCTTGATGATCCTATTAACAAACTTCTTCCAGTTAAATACCAATGTAAAGAATGGAACGATATTACGGTTAAACATTTGCTTAATCATACTAGCGGGATTCCTAATTTCAATCCCGATGCAGGCGACCAAAAAGAATATCAATTAGATGATCTAATTAACATATTTAAAGACAAAAAACTCGATTTTAAGCCGGGGACGGAAGTTGCTTATTGTAATAGTGGTTATGCCCTACTGGGTGCCATCCTCGAAAACCTGTATGAGAAACCTTTTGCTGAATGTATTAATGAACGTATATTAACCAGATTTGAAATGAATACAACGGGTTTTGGTGACACTTATAATAAAAAAACAGCGGCTCAGGGTTATGAAGTTAGAAGTGAAGAAAATAGCACAGATTCATCCTTAGTACCCATTGCTAAGCAAGGAAGTTATCTCTCAAAAGCATATGCAGGTGGTGCACTTTATTCAAGTCTTGATGATCTACAGAAATTTGACTCCGCTCTTTATAATGATAATTTTTTAACACCTGAAACAAGAAAACTTATGTTTACTCAAACTTATTTACCTGGAGAAGAGAATCCTAGTATGATGGGATTAGGATTTAAAATATGGAATGATAAGGACAACCTTGGATTAATAGTCTCAAAAGAAGGTGCTATACCAGGATTTAGTACAATTATTCAACGATATGTAGATTCTAAAAGCTGCATTATTGTTTTATCAAATAATGGCAGCCTTAATGCAGAACCAGAAATTGCGATGAAAATAGAAGAAATGTTGGCTAAAGTAAAAAAACCAAAACAGATGGGATAATAAACCCCCATACATCATCTAGAGCCTAAGAAAGCTTTCGAATCTGTTTATCAAGCATTTCATTTAATTAGTTATATTTATTAATCCGATAATAGCACTAGTGCAAATCTCTAGATTTTCGTTTTCAATACCATTTAGAAAAAAAACAATCTGTTTTCGATAGACAAGAGTTTTATGTTGTGAATAGAAAGGAAAAGGAAAAAACATTGAGCTTGATAAGTGTTTCTCTATTTTTCATGTGTCTTCCCTACATAAGTTAAGAACATCCGCCATCCGAGAGCGAACTTGCCACAAATTGTTTTCCCCTACATAGCTTTTGTGATATATTTTTTATACTTTTAAATGCCTATATAGCATATTTATATTGAATATTATGACGTTTATGCTATCATAAAAGATGAGGTGAACTTATGAAATCTTATTCAACTTCGGAAAAGCTTCTTATTGAAGAAGTTATGGAGGCTGCTCACAAAGCAAGAATAGCGGTGAGAGGTCTTGCGATTGGAGTTTTAATTAAGTCTATTCGTCTACAGCTAGGGATGTCGCAAAAAGCATTAGCAAAGCGAGCTGGAGTACCTCAATCTACAATCTCCCGTATTGAGCAAGGGCAAAGAGATCCTAATTTGTCAACCCTAAACAAAATTTTAGGCGCGATTTCATGCGATCTTGTGATTGTTCCACTTTTACAGGACTCAATAAATGCTATTCGGCGTAAACAAGCAAGAAAAATGGCTGAAAAACAAGTGCGCTATCTCAAAGGAACGATGAACTTAGAAGATCAACAACCTGATTCTCGGTTTATTGCAGAACTAATAAAACAGGAAGAAGATAGTCTCTTGCAAAGACCAAATTCTAAACTATGGGATGAAAATGCCTGAGTGCTTTGAATTTCCGGAAGGAGCTACTCCCATAGGTGATTGCAGTGGTCTCATTCCTCTTTGGGTTCATCATTTAAATGATCTCAATAGAGTAGAAGCTGAAAACATTATGAATGCGCAAAGAAAATACCTTCGAGGAGTGGTTGCAGATCCTAAAAACTGGTTTCAAGTAAAAGAATTAAAAGCTATCCATCAAGCTATGTTTGGAGAGGTGTGGGAGTGGGCTGGAGGATACAGAAAATCTATAACGTCAATAGGAATTAATCCCAGCTTGATACCTACACAGCTTGCGGAACTTTGCCTTGAGGTTTCCTCTTGGGTACAATATCCAGTTGAACTGACGTTTGTAGAAATGGCTGCAAGAGTTCATCACCAATTAGTTTTTATTCATCCCTTTGAAAATGGTAATGGTCGTTTTTCTCGCTTAATCGCCGATCGTTTTCTTCTTGCATTTAGGTGTACATATCCACTATGGCCAATTCATTTGAATCAAGAGGGCATTGTTCGCAAGGATTATATTAAAACGCTGAAGAATGCAGACAGAGGTGATTATGCGCCTTTGGTTGATTTTATGAAAAAATTGGGAGCAAGCGACCCAAATCTTAGTGAGCTAATTAAAAATAGCTTCTACCTACCATACATAAGTGGAGAAAAAGGACTTGCTACAGTCAAAGCCTTGCTCAGAAGTGGAAGCAACCCAAATGATCAAACTGCCAACGGGCATAGGGTTTTACAATTATCTGTAAAAGCTGGCTTGGAAGAGATCGTGAAACTTTTAGTAACTTCTGGTGCGGATGTTGATGTCAACGACAAAAGTGGTTTAACACCCTTTCAAGTGGCAGTCGGGCAAGAAAACAAAGCCCTTGCTGATTTCTTTTTGTCAAAGGGAGCAAAACAACAGCCGCCTCCAGGAGTAGGCTACGCGAAATATTACAAACTTTACCATAAATAAAAAGTATGAAAGACGTAAGTGACATTCTTGCTAAACGATTAAAATTCTTGAAAAACTTTTTTCAGTAAACTGGTTGCCCGATTTTTCTTTTTTCATGTAATTTATTCAAACAATCATTAGCCAACAACCTTTTTCTAAACTCTTTTATCAAGTTGCTGTCTAGCTCAGAATTTCTAAATGACCTTGAATTTGAAGTAAAAAAGTTATGATGCAAAAGCACCATAACTTTTTAAAGCCTTATAGCTCTTTGATGATTCTTTCTTCAAGATGCTTATCGATTCAATGCATCTGGTATAAAGACTACACACGAAATTTCGATAAGAGCATCCAACGGAAGTTTGCTTATCTGCACTGTCGCTCGAGCTGGTTTAATTACATATGAGAATTTCTCAGCATAAATCTTATTCATGGATGAAAAATCTTTTAAATCCTTTAAATATACTTCAGTTTTTACAACGTTTTCGAGCGTTAATCCCTCAGCTGCTAAAATACCCTCGATGTTTTTTAAAACCTGCTTTGTCTGTTCTTCAATTGTTTCACCAGTTAATTTACCTAATGCTGGATCGATTGCAATTTGTCCCGAAACAAAAATATAAGCTCCAGCACAAATGGCTTGAGAATAAGGACCTATTGCACTTGGGGCCTGATCTGTTACGACGTTAGTAATATTTGGATTTGCTAATAATGGCAAACTAGATGACGCAAGGCAAAATGTTGTTAACAAAAATGCCATTTTATTTAAATTAATTTTCATATATAAATCTCCTTTGTTTTTTAACTAACACAAAATGTATTAGTATGTATGATTTATGTGTCTATTGTGATTAATTAGCGAATATTATACAATACGTTGATTTGTTAATGACTATTAACGATTCGTTAATTGTCTGAGATTGTAGGTTATTTATGATAAATCCAGTTTGGCTAGTTTCCTTCATAGAAGTAGTGAATCGTGCATCGATGGCTGATGATGCACGGCATTTAAGAATTACTCCTGCAGCAGTCAGCAAACACATTCTAAGTTTAGAAAATGGGCTTGGAATTCAATTATTAAGACGATCGACTCGTAGAATTGATTTAACGCATGAAGGAGCGTTATATTTTGAACATGCGAAACTTATCCTGGAAGCCTATCAACAGGCAGAGGCAGCAGTTTCACATTCTAAAGAGGAACCTTCAGGATTACTAAAATTTGTATGTGGTCCACAGATTGGTAATTTGTATGTGATCCCCTATTTAAAGGAGTTTCTTGAGAGATATCCCAAATTACGTCTTCATATTGAATTGACTCAAACGATGCCCGATTTAGAAAAGGAAAAAATAGATGTGGTTGTAGGACTTACTGCAGGAGTTCCTGTTCATTGTATTCAAAGGACTTTAACGCATTCGCGGTGGGTATTTTGTGCGTCACCTGAATATTTAAAGAAGTACGGAATCCCCAAGAAGCCTGCTGACTTAACACAACATCGGATCATTACACGCATTCAGAGACAACCAAATAATCTCATCGAATTTGAAACAGGCGAATCTGTTCCTTTTGAGCCCTATTTGTATTTTAACGATACTAGAGCAATCAGAAGAAGTGTATTGCACGGCTTAGGCATGGCCCAGCTTCATGATTACATCATTGCTGATGATATCAAAGAAAATAGACTTGTGGAAATTTTAAGTAAATATACTGAGCAAAAGAAAACGATTCCTATTCACATTTCATATTTTCCCGCTACTCATGTACACGTCAAAATACGAAAATTCCTAGATTTTATGGTAGAAATAGCAGCAAGGCTACATTAATGGCACTCTATAATAGTCTCAAGGGTGATATCAATCTTCCTCAACCGTTCTTCATTTCTGTAGTCCTAGTCCAACTTATTTTTAACGCGGCCCTTTAGGCACGTTTGTGATAAATGTCCATTATAGGATCTGATCTCCGCATTGCCGTGCACAAAGTTTTAGTCCATATATAAGGACTCCGACCACACAAAGTTCAATTACATCTTGCAAAACGTTGTTTATGATCTTGCCTACCATTTGCCAGAACAACGTCAACATTCTAAACTGTCTTTTCCAAGCTCGATGCCTAACCTGCGTGATAGCTCTAGGGATTCAATGATTGTAAATGGGTCAATATTAACAATATACCCAATTTAAAATCGTTGAGTCCAGAAACTTTGGCTCGGGTCAAAACTTCAAGTTTAAAACCACGCGTAGTATAGCTTGACAAAAAAAATATATTATTCGACTCTTGAAAAAAACTTTTTTAAGGGGTGTTCGATGTTCAGACAATTTTTAGTATTTCTTTTAGCCTTCAATTCCGCTTGTTATGCAGTTGATCAAGTTTCAGCCCGTCCTCGTGAAGTGATGAGCTATGTTTCGCGGCATTTATCAGAAAAACCAGTAATTCTCGAATGCGGTGGATTTAATGGTGTTGATACCAAATTTATGGCTAGTTTTTGGCCAAAAAGCACAATCCACACCTTTGAGCCTGTTCCGGAATTATTTAATCAATTAGTACAAAGAACTAAATCATATTTAAATGTTCATCCGTACCAAATCGCTTTAGCAGATTATAAGGGTAAAATGACATTTTATCTCGCTAATTATCCATCGGGATCTGTATCCGGATCGAGCTCTTTACTTCCACCGAAAGAACATTTGAAATATGATCCCTGTAAATTTACCAAAACAATAGTGGTAGATGCAATGGATCTCGATTCTTGGGCTTCCTTGAATAATGTTGATCACATAGATTTTATGTGGTTGGATATGCAAGGCTATGAATTAAATATGTTGAAGGTTAGCGAATTAGCAAAGAAAGTTAAAATAATCTATATCGAGGTCATATTTGTAGAGGCTTACAAGGGTCAGTATCTTTATGGTGATGTTAAAAAATGGATGCTCCAAAATGGTTTTGAACTAATAGCCTTGGATTTTCCTGAAGAGATTGGATTGGCTGGCAACAGCGTAATCTCACCTGGTAACGGTTTACCTTATTATGGAAATGCTTTTTTTCTTAATAAAAACAAATGATCTAAGAAAATTATATGTGCTACTGAAAAAAACTGAAAATGGTGCTTGCAATTACAGAGAGCTAATCTCGCTGATTAATTTTCCTTCGGAAAATTAATCAGTCTATAGTTAAGAGAGATTAGAGTTCCATTTCATTTCCGAGGATATTCAGTCGAACGTTTAATTCATTTTCTCAATGAAATTGGCCAAGATGTTGACATTATTGTTTAGTCCAAACCTCGCAACAGGCCTCCGCTTTGTATTTCCATTTTCATACACTACAAATAGATTCAATCAAAACTTGCCCTGCATTATTAATTGCAGAAATTTTCTTACCAGGCAAATTACCCAGCTTGACTATTCCATTATGTTGATCCGATTTGTAGAGCACAGCAAAGTTGGGATTGCCATCGAAAACACCGTATGCAGTACCATCGTCAGTTAAATATCGCCAATCAATTTCCCAATCAGCCCCATTGTCTTTGTTTGGCAGTTCATTGAAAATGCCATCTCGATCTTTAACAAAATAATGTTTTCCTTCTTTTGAGCCATCGATATTGTACCACCCAAGTATTTGTCCTTGATTATTAATAGCTATAGCTTGACTTGAATGAGTTTGAAGCGTGCCAATATCCTGTATCTCATATTTAGTTTCTGCGGTTAAAAAATTTGAAATAGCTATAAATAAAAAAGTCATCAAATAACATATTTTTTTTAACATAAAAACCTTCCTCATTTTGTCGATTTTGTAAAAATAATTAACAAGATTATTAAATAACATGTTAATTATCAACAATATATATTATTTTAATTACTCATAGGTAGAGCAATAGAAAAATAAAATGTAATTGGAAATTATAGGTAAATGCCAATAAAGCAAACAAATTAAGGTATTGTTTCACAAGCTTACAAAAAACTCATATTGATTAAATATGCTAAATTTAGTATACTGTAAATAGAGGTGCATTAATGGTAGATCGTTATTTACATTACATTGGGTCCAGTGATAGAGACTTGAAAAAATTACCAGAAGATGTTAAGGGTGTATTTGCCACGGGATTTCGGTTAGCTCTTAAAGGAGAAAAACACCCGAAAGCAAAGCCGTTTATCATGAATGCTATTACAAATGTTTTTGAAATTGTAGAGAATGATCGTGCCGGAACATATAGAGCTGTATACACGGTCAAGTTTGAAAAAGCTGTCTATGTGCTTCACGTATTCCAGAAGAAGAGCAAGACAGGTAAACAGACTACTCAACAAGATAAAGATTTAATCAAAAGTCGTTTTAAATGGGCGGAAAGTGATTATAAAGAAAAATACGGAGGAAAATAATGGCTAAAAAAAGAGAAGAGAAAGTCGAAGTGAGTACTAGCTCAGGCAACGTATTCGCTGATTTGGGCTTTGCTAATCCTGTAGAGGCTTTAGCTAAATCAGATTTAGCTATCCTGATCTATGATATTATAAAAAAACGTAAGCTTACTCAAAAGGCAGCTGCAGAAATTCTAGGGATAGATCAACCTAAAGTTTCTAATATCATTTGCGGTCGCCTTTCTGGATATACATTAGATAGATTAATGAAACATCTGGTAACTCTTGGTTATGATATTGAAATCACCGCAAAACAACATCACTCTAAAAATATTCCAGCGGGCGTTCATGTTGTTAATGCAAGTAAGCAGCCAAGACTTTCTTTTTAAAGCATGCTTAGGAGGTTAATATGGGTAGATAAAAAAAATATAGAGAACATCTTTTAAAATCACTTCAAAATCCAGAAGAGGCTGCCGCTTATTTAGATGCTTGTATGGAAGATGATGATCCGCATGTATTTTTACTCGCGCTCAAAGATGTAGCCGATGCACAAGGTGGTATGAGCAAATTATCGAGAGGTTCTTCTCTTAATAGGCAGAGCCTTTATCGAACATTTTCAAAGACTGGAAATCCAAAGTTTCTCAGTATTCGTTCTATTCTCTCATCTCATGGTATAGGATTACATATAACTACAACGATTCATCAATAATACTTATGCTCTGAGATCACCAATAAGTGTTCGAATCATGGATTTGTGATTGATGACAAACCTGAGAGCTGGACATTTGAGAGTAGTTAGAGATTTTTTTTGTACACTATTAAAAGATATAAATGTCCAAATCGCGCCTGTCCCCAATTTGCACTCTTAAGAAATTACGATTTTAATAAAGTTTCATTTTGTAATTTTTTGGCATCCTTTAATGTTTGAATCCAAATCGGACGAAGCTTCTCAATTTGATTTGGCGATTTTTGGGTTATATACCCAAGCGTAATTGTACCTTGTGCAACTGAAAAAATCCGAGTCCAGCCGTGAATCCCTCCTTGTTGAGACGGTTTTCCTACTGACCATTCATATAAAATAGAGTCGGGTAATTTTTCAATAATATCCACATGAACTTCATTATTTGGATATTTCTCTTTTAGTAAAGCAATTAGAGAATCCTTGTTATGAGCACCGCCAGGACTTTTATTGTAAGTGGCCCCAAAGAATTCAGGAGACTGATTTTCTAATAGAGGATCTGGAAGATAAAACTTTACAACTGTACCCGAAGATTCAGTCTTTGTACTATCAAGCTTCCAACCATGTTCAGTTTTTGGTAAATTATATTCAATATTTCCAATTGTATCAGCTGACAGTTGATTCAAAAAGCAGCAAACCGCAATAAAAAGCATCTTCTTAAACATAAATCCTCTCCTACAATATAATAGTTAGCGGCGGTACAAAGGCCCACATTGCAGTATAACGATACGAAGAATAAAAAACCTAAGTTCTAAATGACATCTCTGCATTATTCATCATTCAACTTTCTATTTTCAACAATGTGGGAACTCTAATCAATGGAGACCGAAGTTGAGGATTTGTAGCCAGTTTCCCTATCCAAATATTACCATAAACTTGAATACATATGCGCAATTCATTAAGCAGTTTAATGAATTTCTGATTCTGCCAGCTCGTTTCATTTAACGCCAAACTTTTTCATTAGTGACAGGCGTGACATTCGGACATTTGAGAATATTTAAATATTATGCTTATTGGGATATTTGAAAAGAATCAAATGTTCGTAAGTCACGCCTGACACCAATCACCAATCATTTTATCCAACATAACCACAAACCCCTGTACGTGGTGAATTAACAAGGGGCAATAAATAGAGCTCGTCATCATCTTTTACAACACAGGATTTGCAAAAGCAATCACCTTCAGTACTACTAATCATTTTAGCTTTTTTGCCGCAAGAGGCACATTTGAATTGTGGTTCTTGATTTTGAACGATTACTCTAATCTCATTACTGGCTTCAGCCTTAATCAATCCAACAACTTCCAACAACAACTCCGTTGTCGAGCCAAAGTCATATTCATGCGTAAATTTTAAACTTGTAACTAATATTTCTTCACTTCGAATGGACATAGAAAATTCTTCAAACGGTGAAAATGGATTGGGCTCAAAATCGGATGAATACCTTTTATGATCTATTGTAAACTGACTTAAGTGTCCGCAACATTCTAGCCAAATTTCTCTTAAAAAGTGATCTAGGTCTTCAAGCTTGGATTTGAATGGTACAGATAAATACAACCAATAGATTGGATTTTTATGGGGCCATTGCACTTTTATAAGAAATGCATTGGGAGAATCTTCGATGCCTTGATTGAGGCATTTGTCAATATGACTTTTTGCAGCTCTTGTGGACACAATTTCTTTGCACTTATTGCGCCCTTAGTCACAATTTTTTCATTCATGATATCCTCATTCTAAAACTATTTGTCCAGGTTACTTCATTGCTATGTTCTAACAATTTCTCTTCAAATTCAGAAACGCTCATTGGCATCAAAACCCTTTTAAGAGCATATTCTAATTTAAGATCACTTTTTTTTCTACAAATGAGCATCCCAATTGAGGGATGATCGGTAGGATGTTTTAGCTAATAATCAACAGCTGCTAAATAAAAATTCATTTTCCGGGCATTTTCCGGCTTAAAGTCTGTACTCTTCAATTCCACTTTCTAGAAATGTCGCCTATGTTACAATTAATATATGGAAGATAAGATACACATTGAATACTACGAAACAGACAATGGTAAGTGTCCTTACCTAGATTGGGAAGCAGACTTGCCAAGAGAATTGCGAGCTCAAATCAGAAAAAGACTTAATCGCATTCGTCTTGGTAATTTTGGAGATTTTGACCACATTGAGGGCAGCTTATACGAGCTGAGAAAGAGAAATCATAGTGGTGCAGGATCTCCTATTTATTATGGAAAAAAGAGAAACAAAATACTGATTCTTCTATGTACTGGAGACAAACGAAGCCAAAAGAGGGATATCGAAAGGGCTAAAAAATATTGGTTAGAGTTAGGAGGTTAATATGGGAAGAGCAAAAAATATAGGGAACATCTTTTAAAGTCACTTCAAGATCCCGAAGAAGCTGCCGCTTATTTAGATGCTTGTATGGAAGATGATGATCCGCATGTATTTTTACTCGCGCTCAAAGATGTAGCCGATGCACAAGGTGGTATGAGCAAACTATCGAGAGGTTCTTCTCTTAATAGGCAGAGCCTTTATCGAACATTTTCAAATACTGGAAATCCAAAGCTGCTCAGTATTCGCTCTGAATATGGATTGCATCTTAAGAAAATCCTGACTACGTCTTTATCATTTTTCAAATCATTACTAATATTTTCAATTTGGCGGAATTCTTCATTATCATTATTTGGGTATCTAATAGCGTTGAAAATTATTTCTTTATTATTTAATAAAGTATCATCATCAAATAATCTGTATATTTTTTCTTGTATTAATTGCATCTTTTCATTTTTATCTAAAGAAGCATTATTTAATATTTTCTCCAATGTTTTCATTTCATTAGCATATAATGTTCGTTAATATTTAAAGATTTTGCAATATTATTAACTTCGGTTAATAAGAAATTTTTTTCAAGATCTGCTTTGTTTTTTAACTGAGCTTCAAATCGTTTATTGGTTGCAAGAATATTTTGTAGATCTTCTGAGTGTAACGTATTATCTGAAAAAATTTTACGTAAAATTTGATCGGGAATTTTTGATAAATCACCAGATTTTTCTTTAGATTTGCTGCTTGATGAAGCATTACTCTTACTTTCTTCCTTTGGTGGAATAAGCCTTGGTTCTTGAAAAGGTTCCATATGCTCCATAAAGTCCCCTCTATTTTCGAAAAAAGTATTGCATAAATTCTTTCTACCATTATTATTGATCGTAATTATAATATAATACAATAATTATTTTAAATGTCAGCATCTTCCTGAGTTCAAGAAATAATCGCAACACTTTGCGCTGAATATAGACTGATTATTTAGTTAAAATAAGGCGTTATTAATTAGCTTGTTTGATTATTAGTTATGTGTTATTTCAATAATTTGAACAAAAAAGTTCAGAAAAACGAATGAAGAATCTTTCGATTTGAGTTTTTCCACGTGTGGTCTAAAACTTGAAATTTGGACCGCGCGAAAGCCCTCTTTCGCTTTCCTTTTTATTTACAGCCTCTTTCTTATTTTAACAGCTTATGACTAGCGTCAGGTGTGACTACGGAAATTTCAGAATTAATGAAATTGAACAATTTACAGCTTTGACTGGACAAGTTTAATCGTATCTTATAAATTTATTACTACTTATTCATGGCAAGATGATTCTTTCTAATTGCAACTTTAGAAATTAAATAGCGGTAATTTATGGTGGAACTAAGTAAAAAGACTAAAAAGGAATTGCGAAAGCTACTCACAACAGCCTATGCAAGGGAACTAGACCAACACATTCTTGAATTATCAATGAAATTTGAGGATTGGAAGAATAGAAAAATCGACTGCTGGGATTTAAATGACAACATTCATAAATTCCATGATGGCATCTCAAGAAAATTATTTGACGCTTATAATGCTAGAGGTGTTGATGACTTATATATGATTTCTAGAGCATTTGCTTCAAATCTTTTACTGAAAGAGGAGATTCCCACTGAGGCTATTGAAATTGTCGAGCATTTTGCTAATACTTTGTTTTAACAATATATGTATAATGGGATTAAATAAAACAAGGGATTATAAATCACTTGTATTTGAATTAATTTATCTCCATAGCTCAAAAATTAATTGCTAATTTTGCTAAAAGTTACCCAAATTTTACGCAATTGAAGGAAAGATTGCGTTATTTTGAGAAAGATTGAATTTGAATTAATATTGAAGATAAAGGCTGTTATATACGCTGGTTTGTTGTAGTCAAGGGCGTAAAATTTGCGTAATTGATCGAAAACAGATCTGTTTCGATAAGCTTGGGTTTTATGTTGTGGATAAAGTGTGGGGGCGGTTGGACTCGAGCCAACGGAGACGTGAGTCGAGGGATTTACAGCCCGTTCACTTTCCACACACTGGCATAAACTAGAATAAATAGGCGCGACACAATCAATGGTTTAAAAGACTTTTGATTTTGCTGACTTGCACCATTTTATATCAGTTTTTTCCAGTCTAATGTGTAAAATTTGCGTAACGAAGCAATAATGAGACTAGGCAGCAAGAGAACTATTTTCGAACTCATTTCTTTATCTTAGTTTCTAGGCTTTTTTCTAACTTACAAGCATATTTTAGGTTTATCAAAGACAAACCACCTATAAAAATGAAACATATGGCTAGCGAGAGTGCCGTTTCGTCTGAAATCAAGGAAAAAATAAAACTCCCTAAAGCTCCAACTAAAAATTGGATAGTAGTCAATAAAGCTGATGCAGCCCCAAAATTACTATGAACAAGACTGAGCGATTTAGAAGCTGCATTTGCTACGCAAAGAGGCATACACGTAAAAAAGATCAAGGAAGGAAATAATAGTGACCAAGTTGTTAAAATGTCCGCTATATGAAAAAACATTAACAAACATCCAGCTAAAACAATAAGACTTGCTCCCAAGTATAAGATTTGAGTTACCAAAAAATGATGGACAAGTTTCAAATTAATATAACCTGTAACTAAGATCGTTCCTCCAACATAGAGAGCAAGAGACCCATATGCAACAGGAGACAATCCAATAATTTCTTGAAATAAAAAAGGACTAACCGTCAAATATGCAAAAAAACCTAATGAAGGAAGGACAAAATTTACACCAAAAATAAGGAATAGACGATTCTTTAAATGAGAGCGATATTTAGAGAAAATTTGAGAGACTTTTTCATTACTTGGATTCTTCAAGCTCTCAGGTGTGAAGGCTACGCAAATTAATATAAGTATCATATAACAAATAAGAAATATGAAAACAGCTTGCCATTGAAAGTTTTGTTGAAGTACTCCACCAATAGTTGGAGCTATTGACAGGATGAGAGGCATAAGCATTGTCATAAAAGACATTTGTTTTGCTAAAGCTTTTCCAGTAAACAAGTCCGAAACTGCCGCTCGAGAAGATATGAGCACAGCTCCCATGCCAATGCCTTGCAAGAAGCGAGAGATTATTAGCCAGATAATATTTTGAGCAAAGAGACATCCGAAAGTAGCTAGAGTACCTATAGCAACTCCCACTAAAAGAATTTTTTTACGTCCTATGTGATCAGATAATGGTCCAAAGACAAGCGGGGCTAAAGAAAAACTTAACAGGTAAGAAAATAATGTCATCTGTACTTCATTGTCGCTCGCATGAAAATATATAGAGAGTGCTGGAAGCGAAGGTAAATAAATATCTGTCGCGACATATCCGAGAGATATCAAGAGTAAAAGATATGTTGTTATATAAAATTTTGAATTCACAGCGATAGCCAGCTATTTTGTTACAGAGCTTTGTAAAAAGTTTAGCACAGGAAGGAATTTGATTCTCTTAATATAAATCCAGATGAAAAAAAGACATCTCTTTCTCAGTAGGATTTTGGGATTGGTGCAAGGCTTGACTTTCGGATACTTGAGAATTTTAAAAGATTTTTCTTATGGGATATTTATAGATACCGATTCTCAAAGAAAATTCTTAATTAAATAGGTATTATACCTGCTATATAACTACTACTTGAATAAATTATAATACCCATCAGTTTTCACCAAAGATTCATTTTAAAAAAAATTCCTAGGCCATCAACTTCCTACACATCATTGGAAAATAACCGACTATCGATTGAACAAGAACATGAAAATGTTTGTTTTGTTTGAACCCAGATAAAATTACAGTTAATTCTGATATAATTGTGTTAGCATACTTGATTGTTTCTCTAATTTTTTAATGAAATTAAATACCCACGGTCTATCTGAATAATTCTTTCCATACTCACTTTTAAGAATGTAAACTGTAGGAAGTATCTCTTCAATGGTTTTCATTTTGATTATTCCTATTTTTAAAAGAACTAAATAAAAAATTGGAAGAGCGGCTAAGAAGGCAAACTGTTTATGGGTTGAATCAAACCATTCTCCTTCAATGAGTTTTTGAAGATATGGCACCAAAAAGTCTGGTTTGATTTTAAAAAAGGTTTGCAGTGGGCAGTTTTTTCTGCCCGGTAACGTCGAAAGAAAATCAATAATCTTCGAAGCGAAATTGTGGGATGTGACGAAAGACGTTCCATCTAAATCATACATTTGGCAGCAAAAAGCGAGTTTAATTTGAACGAGAACCAATGGTCTTTTTTTCTTGAATATGTTGAACATCTGAGTAAGATCTAAACTAACTTTCATCACTTGTTCAAGGCTTTTCAAATCATCTTGATTAAATTGAAACTCATAAATTTTACATCTTTTATTGAATGACAGCCAATCGGCATCCATATTTCTTTTTAAACTTGTATAGACCTTTTGAAGTTCATCCCATACAATAATTTCTGCTATTGCATTTTTTGGATTAATAATAAATATGTCTGATGTGGCTATCTCAGCATAAATTTTTTTACATAGATCGACAGCAATGGAAGATTGGTCATAGCAAATCAATTTATCCAAAACATCAAACAAAATATCGCCTGAATTCTGTGGATCTTCGTAAAATGGTTTCAAGCAATCTTCTATACGACCTTTTTGTTCTCTTGAGTCTTCTCTATCCTTAGCTAAATAGAGAGGTATTAATGTTTGAGAAACATACTTATTGTATTCTTTAAAAAGTTTTGGCTGACACTGCAAAGCACGACCAAATTTTTCAATCTCATTCCATTGATTCTTACTCTCAAGCTCATAAAGGAGTGTTAAAATTTCGTTCTCTAAATCGATTTCGTAATCTAATTTTTCAAAGGAAGCCGAGTCGCTTTCCATAGCTACAATTATATTTTCAAGTCGTTTCTCTAAAGGAAATTCTATACCTATACCCATAATTTTGGTTTTTAGATCTAAATGATCAATACTTTTTGTCATAATACTTCTCTTTGATTTTTTGCAAAAATTATCCATATTGGCAAGCAAATTTGTCTACTTAATCTTCTTAAAAAAACACTACTCAATCATTCTTATCATCAAGTCTACATCGATTCCGTACATAAGGGACAAGTTTTTTTACTTTAAAACTTCAACAGAATCGTATTTCATTTCATGTTGCTCTAATAAAGAATAGACTTCTTCTTTAAAAAACTTGGCATTTTTGATTCTTTCGATCAAAGCTTCAACTTCATCTACAATGACAGTAAATCCAAAATCAGATTCCTGCCATTCGAATTTTCTAATTTCCGGAAAATTTGTCCGTATCCATAATAAAGATGCACATACATCTCATGATAGATTTCATCTTCATCACCTTCTTTCATAAACTTTTCCCTAACTATATATTATCTGTTTCCAATCTGGTGATTTTTCGGCTAATGTAATTTTAACAGTTTCCAAAAACCACATGCTTTTTTTGCAGTGAAGTACTTAAGACAAATTTTCAACCACACCTATAATCTTTTAAGAGCCTCTAGCATGATCACTCTTCGATAAGGTTCACATACGTGTTTGCGTTAGAGTAATTTTTAGCATGGCTATCCAAAGAAAGCAACGAACTTTTTGATAAGATTAAAGACAACGGTTATTTCGGAGGAAATTATGAAAAAACTAAGATCATACGAAGAGGAAATGGCGGATACCAGGGTAGAAATAAGCTCTGGTAGTGTCTACACTGCCCTCGGACTAAAAAATCATGAAGAGATGGAAACAAAATCCAATCTCGTTATAGAAATAAGCAAAGCTATTCAAAAGAAAAAACTCACACAAACACAAGCTGCGGAAATATTTGGCATCTCTCAACCAAAATTATCGGTGCTGTTAAGTGGGCATTTCCGAGGATATTCAGTCGAACGTTAAATTCATTTTCTTAATGAAATTGGCCAAGTTGTTGACATTATTGTTAAGTCCAAACTTCGCAATCGAAAAGCTCGTGACACCGTTTACCATTCTATCGGAGTAATTTGTACCTGAAGTTTAGCAATAAGAGTAGATGGAGAGAGCTCCGATATGCTTTGACAGGCCAAAATGTTTTAAATACCGCTCTCGCCAAATATGAATCCTTCAAGCATTTTTTTTGCACACGATGAAGGCATAATCGCCTAAATCATTTTCATATGAAGTAATCACTTTGTCAACATCTCCTGATTCAATGTCTTCTTGGAGTTGTCTGCATCCACATTGAATTTCTTCAAAGTTTTCTTCAATAGCAAAAGTAGAAATTCCTGCCCTAACTTGCGGATCAAGATAAATATCCGGACGATATTTTCCTGCTTGCAAAAACCAATCTTGTAAATCTTTTGTCACAAAAAACTTATCTGTTTTTATATTTTGAAAACCTGCTTTAGATAAGGCTTTACCAAGTTGTTCATCACTTGTCATCACACGCCCAGCCTTTTGCATCATTTCAGGAAAATATCGGTGCAACCAATATGATTTCATTTGCTCTGGAAATGCTGTAAAAATAACAAAATACCCGTTTTTTATGACCCTGAAGACTTCTTGAAAAGCAACTTCGATATCTTTAATGTGATGAGTGGCAAGAACACAAGAAGCCCCATAAAAGCTATCATTTAAAAACGGCATATTCCTAGCGTCACCACAAATCCAATCAATGCTGTTATTTTTCAGTTTTGCTTTTCTTAACATTTCTTCGGAAATATCAATACCGGTAATTTGAAATCCTCGCTTAAATATAGCATCAGTGTAATTTCCAGACCCACATCCAACGTCTAAATAAGGCAGACCTTTGATCGGCGATAGATGGTGAATAAGGCGAGATAAAATCTCAGGATCAGCGCGACGAGTAAAGTCGTAGGTTTTACCAATTTTATTGTATATAGCTGTTGAATTCATGCCTTTTGTCCTTGATAAGGAGTTGCTGTCGTTGAAGTACTCTGTAGCTTTTTAAGGTTTTTCCAACCTATATTTTTGCAACCGGCTTCTAGGCTTATCAGGTATTGTGTAGGCTATGACTCCCTGAGTAAGCAAATTTTGAAAAGCTTTTTTCAATCCTCCTGAGATACGCTTATGTCCTAATTCATGAGATATTTCAGATTTTGTTAAAGGTTTTCTGCGCAATAAGTTAATAACTTCAGCCTCTAGAGATTCGGAGTTTGACTTGGGCCTCGACTTGGGCCTCGACTTGGGCCTTTTCGCTGGAGATTCGGATTCTTCAGGCATTTTTCCTGTAGCAAAAAAGGCAGAAGGTAGAAAAGTCGTGATCACTGATTGAGTACGCACTTCCCAAGTTGGTTCAGGATTACCGTTTTCTTTGCACCAATCGATAATATTCAGTGTGCCCGTTCCCCACTTTTCGATAATACCTGCTCGATAAAAGACGCTGGCGATGATGGGATTCCAGGGCTTAGATTCATGCGGTCTCATAAGCTTTGCAGGTGTTATATCAAAATGTAAGATCCCTGGATTAATGATTTCCAGGTGATCATCATACATTGCAATTGCCGCTGCTCCGCCATGTGTTGTGTAGTCCCTATGACAGATGGCATTAGCGACGGCTTCTCGTGTTGCAAGTGGTGGATACAAAGGATAATCTTCACGGATGATCTTTCCTGGCACCACTCTTCCTGCAATCGGCACGTGATCTAATAAAAAATGCTCACCCCGTCGCAATAAATCAAAAGCATTTCCCCAATAATCACGATTGTCCATAAATCCGGTTAAGCGATCAGATCCACGAAAAAGGGCTAGTCTTATAGTTAACTGAGGATAGTTTGCAAAAAGTCTTTCACTCTTTCCATACAGTGCAACAGCGGCATTAATGAGACGTCCGTTATCAAAAAGACTTAAACCGCGCAGAATAGATTCAGCATCGGTATGAGAAGGTTGTTTCATGCGACCCAGCTTGATAGCATTTTGAAGAGTTGTCTGAATTTCCTCCTGATCCAAATCATCAATTGTCACCCAATCTCGCGCAAGCTCATTTTCCCATCGGCGATGTGCGTGGAATCTATCTAGGATACGTTTTTCATATTCTCCGCGAGGCATAATCTGCGTGGTTGGACCATGTCGGATGTAAAGACGGCCGTCATAGCAATAAGTTCCCATTGTTCCTGTCACACGAATGACGATGTCGGACTTATCATTTCCTATGTTAACTGTTTCGATTTCGGGAAAAACAGGTGGTTCGATTCTTCGAAATTCAAGAGCAATATCCTCTAAAGTTTTCGCTGTCACTTGCTGGCCAATTATTTCCCCTTTATCAGAAACACCAAAAATGAGAAATCCTCCAAGACCATTCAATAAAGCACAAACTGCCTTAGCAGCTTCCGTTCGCTGCCCTGTTGTCTTTTTAAATTCGAGTTCTTCAGATTCACCTTTTGTGACCAATTTTTGAAGTTCTTCTAAGCGTATAAGTATCTTTTTTAGTAAACGTTAGACTATTTCACTATTCTATTTTTTTGAGATTTATTGTACTCGTTTTCTGGGAAAACACAACTTTTTTCGCACATAAGGCGACTGTTAAATCTGGAGAATGATAGACTCTGGGTCGTATAAATATTGCAAGCAGTGCCTGCAATATTAAACTGTCCGGGTAGTGAAATAGCGTAATAGCGGCAAAATCCGAGCATTTAGGAATCGCTTAGATGAGAGAAAAAAGGTTGGACAGGGGTTGGACAATAAGTGCCATACAGAATTTTCTTCTGACCAGCAACTTTATTTAAGTCATTGAACATGATGGAATGGGGGCGGTTGGACTCGAACCAACGGAGACGTGAGTCGAGGGATTTACAGTCCCTTGCAATTGCCGCTATGCGACACCCCCCTAAAAAGAAATTGCTGGCAGTAGGACTTGAACCCACAACCGTCCGATTACAAGTCGGGTGCTCTACCAGTTGAGCTATGCCAGCAAATAGGAAGGTATGTTTATAACAAAAATAAGGTTTTAAACTCAAGAAATTTATTAAAAATAAAATAAATCACCCCAAAACTTACTCCAAACCACTATTTTTATTTAGGCTTCTTATCACCTTCAGATAAATATTGAGATGGATTTGTAGGAATCGGCGGGGCCTCATCAGAATGAATCGCTGAACCAAAAGATCTCTCCATCAACGTATTGTAATCCACAAAAGCCTGATTCACATTCGAGGGCTTATTCTCCTGCACTTCTGCCTTATGCGCACCACCGGCACTAATCACCTTCGCTGTAAACTTCTTCAACCCTCTCGGAGCCGTCGCAGCTAAATCATCTTTCATACAACACTGCTTATACTTCTTACCAGATCCACAATGACACGGATCATTTCTTCCAACTTTTTCTGTCATATTTCCTCTTACCTAAATAACTCTAAATAAAGAGATTATTATTTAAATTTAATAAACTTTTGATGTATCCTTTTACGAATAACCCTAATCTAAATTCTAAACTTTGCATTATTCACAAAAACCAATTATAGTTTAGGTTTAATTTTTAAAACAATTACAAATTTTTATCACTCATGAATATTCCAATCGCGCAGCCTCCATGGACTGGTCTTGGCAAAAGATTAGAAAGTACTTTCCGTAAAGCTTTATTCGACTTCAAAATGCTCGATGGCATAAATAAAGTAGCTATTGCTTTAAGCGGAGGCAAAGATAGTCTCACTTTACTATTCTTACTTCACGCAATCTCAGGAAGAGGGTTTCCCAACTTAGAACTTCATGCGATCCATGTTGGAGGCGAATTCTCTTGCGGCGCCGGTGTTAATGAAGATTATCTTCGCTCCATCTGTTCCCAACTAAATATAAATTTCATCACTTGTCAATCGACCCAAAAATTAGAAACACTAGAATGTTATAGCTGCTCTAGAGAGCGCCGTAGACTTATTTTTGAAGCTGCCAAAAGTGTTGGTGCTCACACAATTGCATTTGGTCATCATCGTGACGATAGTGCTCAAACACTTTTAATGAATCTTTTACATAAAGCTGAATTCGCCGGCAACTTACCAAAGATTCATATGCAAGATTATGGCGTCACGATCATACGACCTCTGATATATGTCGGAGAACAAGATATCCGTACTTTTGCCCAACAACAAGGTTTCGCTAGAATCATGTGCCGATGTCCTGTAGGGCAAAATTCCATGAGAAAGCAGGTCGAAGATTTGTTGAAAGAACTGGAAGCCACTTTCCCCAATGCACGTGAAAATATTGCTAAAGCCGGTATACTATATGGATCACAAAAAGCTGCGACACCCTAACAACCTATTTGCCTCTCTCTAAACTAAGGAGATTTTGTCATGACTTGTAATTTGCCAAGCGAACACGAAAGCCGTATTAAAATCCAAGGTGTCGAAATCGCTCTTGGATTCCCCGATGAATTCAAATTCCAATGGATTGGTCAAAAGGACGTTCTAGATCAACTGTTAGCCGCATGGATGGTAATCGATAAAGACGATATTCCCCTTAATCCACGTTTAATAGGAAAACCAGGCGTTGGAAAAACAACCTTAGCATATGCTGCAGCTAAAAAAATCGACAGATCCGTCTACATCTTCCAATGCACAATGGACACAAGACCCGAAGACCTCTTAATTACTCCTGTCATCGATCAATCAGGTGGCATCAGATATGTGGCTTCAGCTCTTGTGACGGCTATGATTCGTGGGGGTGTTTGCATCCTCGATGAAGCCAACCGCATGAGCGAAAAGTCATGGGCATCATTAGCTCCCCTCCTTGATACACGTCGTTATATCGAATCGATAGTAGCGGGATTAAAAGTAAGCGCCCATCCCGATTTCAGAATCTGTGTCACAATGAATGACGATGCATCGACTTTTGAGATTCCTGAATATATCCATAGCCGATTGCAACCTCAAATTTTTCTTGAATTTCCGGAAGCGGAGGAAGAGCGTCGCATCTTACGTGAGAATTTACCTTTCGTGGATGAATATATAATGGAATATGTCGTCAACTTTCTCCAAAGAGCTCATGGCAGCAACGAAAATTACACCATTCGCGATGGTATAAATGTTGCTCGATATGCCGCCAAAAGGATAAAAAGCTTAAATGGAAATAAAGGCAACACTGAAAATCTATTGCGAGAAGCAATTATCATGACTCTTGGTGATGAAGCAATGTCCTATGTAGAATAGGATTTTATATGACGTTCCAAGAAGCATTTTACATTCAAAAAGGCAACATTTTTGCAGTGCCTTGCCTTCACTATAATATGGAGTTGGCTTGCCAGGTTAAACTTGCTTTTGAAACACTTAAACCTGATTGTGTTGCTGTAGAATTACCTGAAACGATGCAACTGCAAATGCTGCATTGCGCTTCACGCCTACCGGATATAAGCATTGCCATTACACATAATAAAGAAAATGAACCCTTATATATTTTAAGCGAACCATGTGATGGGATTTTTGAAGCACTAAGAAGTGCTGCAGAATCTCAAATCCCCTCTTATTGTATTGATCTCGATGTAGACTATTATCCTGACGTCCGTGATGCGATTCCAGATCCTTATGCCATCCAAAGAATCGGTTTGAAGGCCTACTACAACCTTTTTGACCAATCGCTTCAAATTAATCCCCCCAATATTTCTCAAATTGATCAAGATAGAGAAATGTATATGGCTCGGCGTTTAAAAGAATTATCCTTGTCATATGATAGAATACTTTTTGTTGGTGGAATGGCTCATACTAAAAATATTCTTAAGCTTATAGATCTCAATTCATTTCCACAATTAAAGCATGCTAACCGAGAACTTGTTCAAGTCTCTACACTTACTCCAGAATCATGCCGTGAAGTAATGGCTGAATGGGGATTTCTTTCAACAAAATATGAAGAGATTCGAAATAAATTTTTAAAAGACGGTCTCCTTGATCGCCAAAAATGCATGTTTCAATTGTATAAGGAAGCCTCAGACAACTATATAAAAAATACCGGAAATGATTTTCCTGGGTATCATTTACGCAATACCATGAAATTTGTCCGTAATTATGCATTAATTCGTGATCAGCTGATGCCGGATCTCTTCAAGATATTAAGCGCTGCAAGAAGTTGTGTAGATCACAATTATGCCTATGAAGTATGGGATTTAGCGACAACATATCCCCACCTTAAAAATATTGATGGGCTACAAGAATATGATTTGACGATTGAAGATATCTGGGGCGATAGTAAAGTCATTCGTTTTCATATGAAGCAGAAGGGAAGAAAAGAGTTTGAAAACTTTCAAAAACGTAAAGATCGTTCACAATTTAAATTCAAACCGCCGGGCCCATTTACCATTTGCTCATTTCCTCCAGAAGATATTGCCATCGAACGGTTTGCTGACTTTCTAAAGAAGAAAGGCTCTCAGATATTAACAGACGAGACTTCACGCACCGTGCCCTTCTCGACAAGTCTTGAAGAAGGCATTGATACAAGGGAGACCATTCGACATTGGCATGAGCACAAGCTATATGTAAAGATGAAAGGAAAGCCGCCCTCGGGTGTTGGATCGGTATGTGTAATATTTGATGAAGATATGCCTATAGAAGGAAAAATCTATCATGAAAAGTATTCATGGCAGACGACTTGGCATGGTGAACATCAACAGGAATCGGATATGGCATTCTATGCCACGCCTATATCACAACAGGTTATTGGACCTGGAATAAGTCGCTGTGAATATGGAGGCTTTTTGATGTCATATCCCCCACGCAGAATATTAAATATCTGGACAGATCCAGATTATAGCGAATGTCGCTCAAAATCTGAAATATTATTGATGGCAGCTATTGATTACGCTTCCAAACCAGTAGTTGTTTATGTTGCTTCAACGCCCCCTAGAACTATTATGAAAAGTTTCGCTCGAAGATTTGGCAAAAAGATCGTTTATATACCCATCGGACAACTCTCTCCCGTTACGTTAAATAAATTACGTAATTTTCATGTTCTAGATGGTCATGATAAACGTGAAATTGCTGACGAGTATATAAATTAGTGGAATACATTATTCATTTGAATTGCGTTAACTAGCTAAACATCAATTGCATTAAAAGGTAAGCGCTAAATCTAATCGTATTGACAAAGATGCGCTTTATAACAAAGCGAAAGAGGACTTTCGCACTCCAAACGCTTCGCGTAGCCTTGAAAATAGCTTTTTTTAAAGAATCGCGTAG
>JACDES010000180.1 GCA_013816265.1 Parachlamydiaceae bacterium
CTAACACTCTTAATAATCAGACACACAAACCACTTGAAATACTTCTACGTAATATTCTCATATTTGAGTCGCTCTACCGAGCTCTAATTCTTTTTTTATTTTTCCCGGAGTTCCTTACGTCACTCCGGGCTTTGAACAGACGCTCTACCGAGCTAACGAAGTAAATTCTAGATTTAGTTCAATTTTTTCTTAACCTCAAGCGACGCGCACTCCAAAGGGGTTCGCCTTCATTTATTGCAGCTAAACCAAAGCTATCAAACCTGATTAACTCAAATAACTTCTGCGTTGAATTTAATTTCGTGTAAGGAAGTACGGAAGAACGTGCTTGAATTAAGACAATCGGGCACGGGCACGGGCAAAGGCACGTTTTAAAACAATCCGGGTACGTTTAATGATCGGGGAAGGGCGGTTCTCTAAGCCGCTTGAGGAGCATTATGAGAATTCATAAAATTATCTAGCTTAGAACCTTTAAGAGTAAAGAATGTCATCAAGGCCTTTTTAACCTTATCAGGATTACTTATTTTTTCTTTTTCAAGCTCTTCGAGATTAATGCCCATTTGTTTTTCCAATAGATTGACTAATTGAGTATCCATTAAAGGAAAATTACATTCCATCATGATTTTTTGACATGCATCAAATTGATTAAAATCATTCGATCCAGAAGGTTGTTTAACATGTAGTAAGAAGCTTTTGTAATCATTCTCCATAATGTCATTTTTTTTGCTTTTAATTTTCTTTTCAAGTGCATCAAATTCATCTTTACCTACTTGCACATCATCAAAAGCTTTTTTAAATTCTAAATTAGCCGTTTCTTCAATAGGGGAGCGAGGCTTGGTATCATCTGGATTTAAAGCTTTCAATTCTTCAACAATTGTACCGGTCTTAATCAATTTATCTTGTTTTACCTTGAGGTAATACCCTTTGATGCTAGATTTGAGTTCATAATAAGCAACGTAAGCTTCATCCATAATTGATGTGCTTTGAGCCATATAGATTCCTAAAGCCATCAAAGCAAAAGGGGCAACATTCGAAAATACAAGAAAGCCCCCTGCGATAAAACCTGTGCTTGTTTTTGCAACAAATAATGAAATTAGGGTTGTGGCAATCGTTACATTATTTTTTGCTGCTTTAAACTCGATAAATTTCTTCTCTAAAAGTTTTTTTTCTTCTATGAATCTAGGTAATGTTCCCTTGAGCAATTGGCAGAGCGATTCTTGACGATCTAATTCTGGGATCAAATAAAAAGAAGGATTTTTTGAAAGGGCCCAATTTTCGAAGTGTATGATGTATTCGGCTTCGGAATCTTGAATCTTTTTAAGATGTCCCGCCATTTCAAGGTTAGAATAAATCCCTGCTGGAAACACAATAGTTAATTCATTGATAGCTTTTTGAATTTCATCTTGAGAAGCGTAAGGCGTTTCTAAAAGAATAATGAAATCTTTTAAAAGATTATTAAATTGCGGCTTACTTTTTTCGATCAATGTAGGAAGGAGTGGTTCGAGTACGGCACGATTATTTTCTAACTTCTCTTCAAGATTAGCTTTTCTTTTATCCAAAAGTTCTTGGCATCTGCTGATTAATGGTACTTTCTCTGAAGCGTTCTCTGGGGCTGTTTTTTCTGAAGCCTCGTCGATTTTCCATTTATTAAAGCTGTTGGCCCATGCTGTAAAATTTGAACTAGTAGCTCTACTGTCTTTGAAGCTTTTAGCACGTAAAGCAATTTTAATGAATTGAGTATAAGGATCAGCGTAATAATCTAAGAAGCCTTGCAAGCCCTTAAAAGGGATTCTCTGTAAAACTAATTCAATTATTGGAATAGTGCTTTTGCTAAATTTCATGAATCCAAAAAGAAATTCCTCAGGAAAAGCCTCATTAACTTCTTTGTTGGTTTCTTCCCAGTCATTAACGTCTTCAGGAATCTCTTCACCTTTTGCTTCTAAATCGGCTTTCAAATTTTTTATCTTCAAAGCATCTTTCATGGAGCTTCTTTTATTATAAAACAATTTGAGTAAGTGAGCTCCTGTCTGTATGAAATCAATAAATGTTCCGCTAGTTTCCAATACTGAACTAAATGATAATATCGATTTAAAAGTTTGCGTTTTTTTGAGGTGTTCAGGAGCAACATTTTTTGCAAATTTTATTGTTTTTTTTATTTTTGATGGGTGATTCTCTGTTTTTTTACATGCCCACTTAGTGACGCCAAAAATTCGATTTACTGCTGGACGTTCTACCTTAAACTTCATTTGAAGCATATCAATAGGAAGCGGTTTTTGTGGATGTAAGCAAGTTGCTTTCTTAATTTTTTTAGAAGATGGTGAAAGTGGATCGAAACCTTGAGGAAGAGGCATCGGATTTTCATTGTTATTTTCAACTGGAGCCCTTGGTGGAAAGGCAACATTATACCAAGGTTCAATTCTTACTGTAGTAACCATTTCTAATTATCCTAACTATTATTTATACTAAGGGGCTTTTTTTGCCCCCTGGGCCATTTGTATAATTTCTTCTAACAATTCATTGAAGGTCGCTTGACCTTCTGCTAATCTCTCTAAACTCTCTGAAAATAATTCTAAGAGCAATCGGATGATACCAATGATGCTTAACACCAACATGGAGTCTACTGATCCACCTTTTGTGAGCCATACATAACGATAAGAGATCATATTTTCAAGTTCATTCAATTCTAACCCAGGAAAGTCAACTTGCTGGTTCAAAAATAACACCAAACCCGCTACTTGGTTAAAAGCTTCATCTTTAACTTGAAAAGGAAAAAGATACTTAAATTGTATTCTGTAATACGTGCGCGCAGATGGCTTCTTTTCAGGATTTAATATCTGTTCTTGCGCTGTAATCTCTAAAATTTTCTCTCTATTTTTTCCGTCAGTACCCAAAAAAATAATTAAATGATCTTGAGGCGATTCTTCTGTTGCGTTAATTAACGAACACTCAAACTTCTCTTGATCTAGAATTATTTGGATTTGTTTTAACATCTTTTCCTGGTGTTAATTTTCCGCAAAAATGGTTTCGGATTAGTTAAAGAGCCTCTTCTAAACTTATTGGCTTAATGTTTAATTATTATAGGTATATTAAGCTATTGTTAAGAGTCAAATATAGTATATTTAAGCCTTTTTTTCTATGAAAATCACACATAAAAAAAAGAATACTTAATAATAATCATACAAATTCTTAATAATTAAAATTGTTTTTATTAACCTATTGCAGTATAAAAGTTTAACAACTCTTCGTTGATCGAAGAGAGCCTGTTCAAAGCCTAATGCTGTCAAAATAAGAAAAAGTATTCAATTAATGAAGGCGAACCCCTTTGGAGTGCGTGTCGCTTGAGGCTAAGAAAAAATTGATTTAAATCTAGAATTCACTTCGTTAGCTCGGTAGAGCGTCTGTTCAAAGCCCGGAGTGACGTAAAGAACTCCGGGTAAATAGAAAATAAATAGAGCCCGTGTAGGGCGACTCAAATATGCGACGATATACTATACCACTATACCACGCTCGGGTAGGTTGTTA
>JACDES010000115.1 GCA_013816265.1 Parachlamydiaceae bacterium
CCCCTTCTGGGGTGCAATCATTAAATTACTTTTACCCAGGGTTGCGCTCTGCTTACCCTGGGCTATCATGCCAGAACCCCCATCCGGGGGTAAACAAAAGCGAAGAAACAAATAGGGCTGTTCTTATTTTGACAGCATTGGGCTTTGAACAGACGCTCTTTCGAGCTAACAAAGAGAATCATGTAAACATGATTAATGAGAGCAGCCATAGAACTATACTTAAATGGTTGCCCACTACATTTCAAAATTTTTACGCGAATCATGGGTGAAGGGGCAAGCACCCCTGGTTATAATGTAGAAACATCGAACTACGGATGCAGTTCAATACTTTCACATTACACCAAAGATCGCTAGTTTTTTTTTGCAAGAACAAGAAAACTTTTTAGGTCTTTACAGTTACCGAGATAGGATTACTCTTATCATCTACAGCATTGAGAGCCCTTACCTTGTAAATATATGATCTGTTTTTCTTGCGATTATGATCATTAAATTCAAGAGTAGAATTTGACGACACAGTACCTATAAGTTTATTAAAACGATAAACGTTATAAGAAACTACAGTTGGATCAGGACTTGAGTCCCAAGTAAGATGTACAGTAATATTTCTTTTTTTACAGTGTTTGTTAATCACTTTTCCTTTTAAGTTAGTTGGGGGGAGAACTACAACTTTAGGACTAAGTGAGGATGGTCCAGCAACAACTCCCCATGGCGTTCCAGTTGGTGTTTGATCATTAAGAGAAATTGTACTGAATAAGGGGGTGGCTGGAATGATCCCGTCTTGAGGTACAACTACAATAAAAAATTGGTTATTAACATTATCTGTAACATACAATTCAGTTCCATTACGACTTAATGCAATGCACCATGCATTTCCAGGAATTGTTGAAAAACCGATAGAAGAATTATCATTTGCATCAATTAATGTTATATTTCCTACCTTACTACTTCCCGTAATACCGTAAACAATTGGAAGTTTGGTTTGAGCTGCAAAACGACGAACTTGCTTTAATATTGGGCTTGTGTTGAGGGAGTTATCGATCGTAGCAATAATGGCAAGCAAAGGATCCTTTTGATGACATCCATAAATCTTAGTTTGATTAGGTATTGTGATTAAGTCATTAGCGTGAATAATAAAATCATCTTGGTGATTAATGGTATTTCCATTATTAATATCTATTATGACACAGATAGTCTGACTGTTAGCTGGTTTTTTGTTATCGTTATAAATAGCATATGCTTTTTGACCGTCTTGAGTAATGGCAATCCCTCGTGCTTTAAATATTTGTCCTGGTTGAGTCGGACTAATTATTGGATTAAGTGTTTTATTGTTAATTTGTTGAGTTGCTGTATTAATGATATACAATTTAGCAGATGGTTCTTTAAGGTTTGTCGCTGTCACATAAACAGATGAACCATCTGGTGTTATTGCTATAAATTCAGGTGTGGAATTTCCTAAATTATGTTCGATAATTTCTTTTTGTGTAACGGCATCTAAAACGTAAATACTTTTATTTTTTAATATATAGAGCTGTTTTCCATCAGTTGTAAGAGCGAGTTCGGTTGAGGTTCCACCAATATCAACTGTAGTAGTAACTGCTCCAGTTATGGTATCGTATATTGAAATTTTATTTCCGTTAGAATTCGAAATATAAACTTTATCTTCAAAAGGTTCTTGTGAGAAAAGATGACAATGGGACAAAAGTGATGTTCCTATAATGAACAACTTTAAAAATAATTTCATAAAATCCTCCAATTTTTCATTAATTTGAAATAAATATTTGTTTCCATATATAAAATATTATTTACTACTTTGCAAGCAAATCAGTCTCTATTAGAAGGCTATTTTTAAATGGATAAATCGAGTAGTAAAGCAACCCCACAACGAAAGCGAAAGAGGGCTTTCGCAATCCAAACGCTACGCGTAGTTTTGAAAATGTGGTTCATGAATATTTCGCGAAGCGTTTGGAGTGCGAAAGTCCTCTTTCGCTTTCGTTTGAGAGCTGCGTTATTATCAAAATATCTCAAAGAGGTTTGTCGATTTATAGTTCTCAGAAATTTAATATCCTAGCATTCGAAAGAATGCTAGGATATTATTCTCAGCTAGATCAAATTGGTTAACTATGTTTTTATAGTTATAGAAATAGGCTTGCTTACTTGATCATCTGTAATAAGAGCCTCAATCTTGTATGTATATGTTTTCCCTTCTTGGCGATTATGATCATCAAATTCTAGTTTAGAATCCGCTAAAACAGTCCCAATAAGTTCATCATTACGAAAAACATTATAAATAATGACGGTTGGGTCAGGACTTGGCTTCCAAGTAAGGCGTACAACAAGATCTGTTTGAGTTAAAAAGCGATTTTCAATCACTTTTACTTTCAGGTGATTTGGTGGAAGAACAACAACTTTAGGAGATGACGATGATGGGCCTATAACAATACCAATTGGTTGATTTTCTACATTAAAGGATGGGGTTGTTTGATCTAGTACAACAATATCTCCTACAACGTCGTATATAAAAACCTTATTACCGGAAAGATCCACTATATATAGTTTGTTTTCATCATGATTTAGAGCAATCCCATAAGCACTTTGTCCTCTAAAAGAAAATTCCTTAACCGAAACCCTGGGTTCGGAAGTATTAATCATAAAAAATTTATTACCCAGGGCTGTAGCAAACGTTTTTTGACTTACGTGACTAGGTGCAAAATACTGAGCATAAAATTTAATAGGTTCTTCAATAAGTCCAGATCCATTTTTTTCAATAATGGCTAGCTTGTTTGAAATATGTCGTTCGAAATCAGTAGTACCCCCTAAAATTTTTAAACCGTCTACGGTGGCAGCCAAACTATCTCCAATGACATTTCGTGTTGTGAATGTTGTCTGAGAATTTGTTTTGGTTTCTATCAAAGTTATTAAAGAACGTTTGAAAGAGTTATTAATATTTTCATATGCAACATATACATCATAGAATTCTTCATTGAGATCCTTTTGTGTAACTACAATTCCCTTTGATTTTAAGGTGTCAATATCAGTGTCAATAGCGGTAAATTTTTCGATTATGTTTGTTTCTGTATTTAAGACAGCAACATCAATGATTCCACCTTGAGATCTATTCCTAAGCGTAGTAACATTAACATAAACAAATTTTCCGTCGGGTGTAATAGCAAGATCTGAAGGTCGACCCGATGATTCAAAAAATGGTTTGGATTTAGGAAAATCTATTTTTTTTATTACAGTAAATGACTTAGTTTCTGTATTGATGATGTATAAGCTGAAATCATCGATAACATAGAGCCTTTTTCCATCAGGATTTAGAACTAATCGAGTAGGATTTAAAAAACCAGGGATAGTTTGTGTTAGTTTAGTAACAGTGTCCCAAACAGTTACCGATCCGCTACCCCTATTAGCTACATAAACTTTATCTTCAAAAACTTGTGGAACTACTTGTGCTGTGAGCATATTTGTAAAATATAAATTGATAGAGAGCAATAGATACAAAAAAACTTTCATAAATTTTTCCTTAAAAATGTGGGTTTAAACCTTTATCATTTGATGCGCAATTCTAAATATTACATTACGATATAAAATATTTTTTATTACTTTGCTAGCAAAATAGGATCTTTTTGGAGGCTATTTTCCAAATGAATAAATCGACTAGTAAAGCAACCCCACAACGAAAGCGAAAGAGGGCTTTCTCACTCCAAACGTAAGCGTCAAATCTAGACATATCGATTTAATTAAAAGTGAACTTGTTCAACTGCGAAGCAGTTAAATATAGGTAGCCAGGGGTCATGCAGCCCTGAAAGGGCAAAGTAACCCCTGGTTTATAAATATAAAAATAGAACTGCGGATGCAGTTCAATAATTGCGTTAGTCTCCAACACACATTTATTGAACTGCATCCGCAGTTCTATATTCTTGTTATGCTATCCAGGGGTAGCTTGCCCTTACAGGGCTGCGCAACCCCTGGCTACCTATATTCAACTGCTCCGCAGTTGACAAGGTCACTATTAATTAAATGGATATGTCTAGATTTGACGCTTACCTCCAAACGCTTCACGTCGCTTTGAAAATGTGGTTTCGGAAAGGTTCGCGAAGCGTTTTGAGTGCGAAAGTCCTCTTCATACGCACTAAGCTAAGCTCATGAGTGATGTTAACCCATTAAACGCTAATAAGATCCACACCTTTGGAGTGCGGTTGCTTGCAACCGCTTTTAGACTTCACGTAATAGTAAATAGATGTGAATGAGGCTAGAAGGGCGCCTCGTTATCCTCAATTTATTCAAGTTACAATTGGCCGAAATCTAAAAGCGGTTGCAAGCAACCGCACTCCAGGGGTATGTATCTTATTGGCGTTTAATTGGTTAGGGAGACTCATAAGCTTAGTTTTATGCGTATGAAGTCCTCTTTCGCTTTCGTTTGAGAGCTGCGTTATTATTAAAAATATCTCAAAGTTGTTTGTTTATGTAGATTTTTCAAAAGTTCGATAATCCTAGCATTCGAATGAATGCTAGGGTGTTATTCTCAGCTTGATCAAATTGGTTAACTATGTCTTTATAGTAATAGAGATAGGCTTGCTTACTTGATCCTCTGTAATAAGAGCCTCAACCATGTAAGTGTATGTTTTATCTTCTTCGCGATTATGATCGTCAAATTCTAGTTTAGAATCCGCTAAAACAGTCCCAATAAGTTCATCATTACGAAATACATTATAAATAATGACTGATAGATCAGGACTTGGCTTCCAAGTAAGACGTACAGTAAGATCTGTTTGAGTTAAAAAGCGATTTTCAATCACTTTTCCTTTCAGGTGAGTTGGTGGAAGAACAACAACTTTCGGAGTCTGTGAGGATGGGCCTACAGCAACACCATATGGTTTAGATCCAACTTTAAAGAAGGCGGGTTGAGCTGGTATAATATCATTTCCTACAATATCGTATATTAAAACTTTGTTATTAGTATTGTCCGCTACATAAAGTATGTTTTCATCATGATTTAAGGCAATACCAAAGGGATTCCTATTAATAACAAATTGTTTAACCGATTCATTGGAAGTATTAATCATAAATATATCACGCGCATCTGTTGCAAACATTCTTTGATGTTTTTGACTTGGAGCAAAAAAAAGACCCCAAAAATTAACAGGTTTATTTGTACTGATATAATCAGTCCCATCAAATTTAATAATAGCCAGCTTAGCAAGTCCATTAGGTTCAGCAAGACCACCATAAATTTTTAAAGGTTCTGTGATAGCAACAGCCAAACTAGGTCCAAACTTATCACCAATAAGGATTGTTTCTGTCACTTTGTTTGTAGAATTATCAATAATACTTATTGAAGCATTGCTCTGAGGGTTAGGTGGTTTACTTTCATTATAGCCAACAAAGATTTCATTGTTAGCTATAGTTATCCCTTGAGCAACAAATCTTCCTTCCTTTATAGGGATAAATCGATCAATTATATCTGTTTCTGTATTCAACACAGCAACAAGAATGTCTCCACGTCCTATCCCGGTATGGTCGTCGGTTATATTAATGTAAACAAATTTATCATCTGATGTAATAGCAAGATTTGAAGGCCTACCAGCACCTTTTAATTGGGGGAATGTTCCTCGATTAAAATTAATGCGTTTGAGAACAGTCATAGATTCGGTACTAATAATATTAACACCAAAAGCATCGAGGACATAAAGTCTTTTTCCATCGGATTTTAGGACTAAAAAAGTTGGATCCACTTCTCCAATTTTTATTATCTTGGCAGGTTCATTGGGTTTTGTTGTATCCCAAACAGATACCGAGTTACTTCCGAAATTACTTACATATACTTTATTTTGAAAAACTTCCGCTGCAGAGAGCAAATTGGCAAAATATAGATTGATAGAGAGAAATAAATACAAAAAAACTTTCATAAATGTTTCCTTAAGTTGTAGATTTACCTTAGCTAAATTAATTCATTTATTCGAAACCGAAAAAAAATATATATATAAACTTTTTTTAAATTTCTCACCAGAATAATAGTGACCAAAACATCAAAGTTACTATTATTCAAAATCCATCGAAAGAGATTAAAAAAAAGAAGAACGCTAGCAAACTTTTCTCTCATTTGTTATTGTATTATCAATTAATAGGAGAACCATTATGAAAATATTTGAAGATCAATTAATTGTTGTAACTGGTGGCGCTGGTTTCATTGGATCAGGTATTGTTCGTTTTCTTAATGATCGCGGTTTAGATAATATCATCATCGTGGATGAATTAGGAACAACAGAAAAATGGAAAAATCTGGTTGGGAAACGATTCGTCGATATCGTGCCTAAAGGTCAACTCTTTAATTGGCTTCATGGAAGAGAATCTATCATTGAAGCATTTATTCATCTTGGTGCCTGTTCGAATACATTAGAAACCAACGCAAGTTTTCTATTAGAAAATAATTTCCATTACACCGTTCATCTCGCTGAATATGCTTTAACTCACGGCCACCGATTCATATATGCATCCTCAGCAGCTACTTATGGCGATGGTCATCAAGGATTTGTTGACGATGAAAGCCATTTATACGATTTAAAACCGATGAATATGTATGGTTTTTCAAAACAACTATTTGATCAATGGGCTTCCAATCAAGGCGTTTTAGATAAATTGGTCGGCTTGAAGTATTTTAATGTGTTCGGTCCTAACGAAAAACATAAAGCCCGTATGGCTTCTGTCATCGTCAAAATTGTTCCTCAAATATTAAATGGTGAAAGCGTGAAACTGTTTAAGTCATCGGATCCAAAGCAATTCGGTGACGGAGAACAAAAACGAGATTTCATTTATGTTAAGGATGTAGCAAGAATGACCTGCGCTTTTTTAGATAATGATGTAGGCGGAATTTATAATATCGGAAGCGGTATCCCGGCAACTTGGAATGAATTAGCTAATGCTGTTTTCTACGCATTAGGACTTGAACCAAAAATTGAATATATCGATATGCCGGCCGATCTTGTTAAGAAATATCAAAATTACAGTAAGGCAGACATGACTAAAACAAATGGTGTTTTAGGCGAATCAATGACAAAATGTACATCTTTGAAAGAAGCTGTTAAAGACTACGTACAAAACTACATCATTCCGGAACAACAATGGTAAAACTAGCTCGAACTTTTGGCCGTTTAAATCCTGCTAAAGTCATGGTAATTGGTGATCTTCTACTGGACTCCTACACAATTGGAAAGGCACGTCGAATATCTCCCGAAGCTCCTGTTGCTGTAGTTCATGTCGATAAAGAAGAACATCGTCCAGGCGGTGCCGGAAACGTGGTACTCAATTTAGTTTCACTCGGAACCGAAGTGGTAACGATTGGAAGAGTGGGTAAAGATTGGGCGGGAGATACATTGTGCGAGGCTTTCAACAAAGAGGGGATTCATACGAAGGCCATCTTCGTTCAAGATCACTACAGAACACCGGTAAAAAATCGTATCATCGCTGACAATCAGCAAATCGTCCGTGTGGATCATGAGCAAATTGTTGTTTTATCAGAATCATTAGAACAACAAATAATCGATTCACTTCCCCAGCTTATTGAAGATGTCAAAATCATTGCGATATCGGATTATGGAAAAGGATTTCTTACAACGACTTTGCTAAATGCAATTATTGGACTTGCAAAAGAGCGTGGAATACCCGTGATTACAGATCCAAAGGGACATGATTTTTCTAAATATGAGGGTTCAACTTTCATTAAACCAAACTTAAAAGAAGCGTATGCAGCAGCAAATCTACCTATAAATGCTCCTTTAGAAACTGTAGCAAAAAGAATCCTTCAAATTTGTAATGCTGAAATATTGATGGTGACTAGATCTGAAGCTGGAATTTCACTTTTCAATGCAAATGGAGAAAGACTTGATTTTCCTGTACGTGCTCGTCAAGTGATGGATGTGACAGGTGCTGGCGATACAGTATTGGCAACTTTGACTTGTGCCTTAGCAAATGAACTCTCTTATGCAGAGGCTGCTCAATTATGCAATGTCACTGCCGGTATTGCTATTGAGAGAATGGGATGTGCTCGGGTGACATTGTCAGACTTAGCCCAAAGATTATTAGAAGAAGATGTGAGTAATAAGGTTTTTGATGAAGAACATCTTTTTGCTTTACAAGAGGTCTTAAAAACAAAACCTTTCACACTGCTGACATTATCAAATATCAAAGAAATCAGTTCAGCACTTTATAAAGCCATTCGAAATCTATCTGAAAAAAGACCTACTTTATTATTATATATTGAAGACTCTAATCCTGACGAATCTTATATTGATATGCTTGCTTCCTTCAAAGATGTTTCATTTATATTACTTCATTCCCAAAGTCTAAAACTGCTGTGCGAAAAAGTAATACCTGAAGAATCTTATATTTTTGATGGATTTAAATTGGAGAAAGTGACAAAAAGAGTCTCTATAATTAAGTAGGAGATTCTAATGAATGTTAACGCTCCCTTTGACTGGAAATGTCAACCTGAAGCAGAAAAATTTTTATTAGAAATATTAGCTAAAGCTGTTCAATTAAATCCCATTCTTGCCAAGCTAGAGAAAGAACTATTTGAACAAACAAGCACTCGTTTATTTGACTGGATTGATCACGTGGTGATTCCTTCCAATCCTTATCAAATTGAAACATTCAGGCTTTCAGGGTTTATCACATCTGAAAAAATCAACAATTATCATGTCTATTATCATCCTGGAGCGCAATTACCTCGCGTTAAACTTGTTGTCGATTCACAAGAATTTGGTATCGCGGTTTCCGTAGAAAGTATAGACGATTTTATATTAGCTCATGGAGGCTTTAAGGGGGAGATTGAAGGGACACCACTGGGACATTACCGTAGATGCTGTTTTAATATAACGAATGGAATCTCATTCTGGGTTGTTGAGAGAAGGGGAACGTTGTCTCTGGAACCAAGTAATGAAGAACTTGATTATCAAACAAAATATTTAACAGCCCAAGAGCTGTGGTCTAAACGTCCTAGAACTTCCGAAGATGATGGCCAAGAAATTCAGCAAGCCATTGAGACAGCAGCACAAATTATACAAACGGTAGGGCAAAATCTTGCAGCGTGGATTGTATTGGAAGTAGAACGCAAATACTGGCAATCGCGCAATACTGCCGGACAACTTCAGAAAAATCGGCAAGACCTTTTGGGGATGGGGTGGGCGAACCATGATCACCATACATTTAGATCAGCGAGACGTAATTTTGCAAAATTAGTTCGTCTTTTTGAAATGTTGGGTTTTCATTGTAGGGAGCGTTACTATGCAGGCCAAGAAGCTGGTTGGGGCGCACAGATCATGGAAAACCCTGTTTGTCGTTTAGTCCTTTTCTTAGATGTTGACTTGGCAGCCCATGAAATTGAAGGCGATTTTTCACATGATGGATTATCAGACCTCCCACAAGTGAGTACCATTGGCTTGTGGACCGCTTTGCATGGAGATTCAATCTTGAAAGCCGGGATGCACCATTTGGAAGCTCAGTTCATGTTTGATCAATTGACGGACGATTTGTCAAAATCGGGAGTCAAAATGATGAACCCTTTTAGCTTTTTCCCCTATTTAAAACAGGCTTTCACAGAAGGGCAGCGATGGTATGTAGAGCCTCATCGCGTTCAAAAGCTTCTGAAAGAGAATAAAATCACCCAGGATCAAGCTGACAGGTTTTTAAGTCAGGGAGCTATTGGTAGTCATCTTGAAAATTTACAAAGAAGAGAAGGCTATAAAGGCTTCAATCAAAAAAATGTTAGTATCATTATTCAAAAAACAGATCCCCGTTTATCTTAATTATTTCAATTCTTAGCATAATCTTTATATCGTATTAACAGTTATTAGTTATTATCTTAATAAATAACGCGCATTTCATAATATAATTAATTAAAAATAGCATAATTTTGTTTTTAATTAGTTTTTATAAATATGTTAATGCATTTTTTAATTAATATATAATAATTTGGAGAATATATGATAAATTTAACTATAATGCTACCTACAGAATTTAAAGCGGGCGCCGGAGCCGGAGCTAGTAGTGTAAGCCAATCAAGTTCTGAAACAAGAAGAAAAGTAAAATATTTAGTGCGAGACACTAAATTTAGCGAAACTAACGAAAGTCACAAGTACGATAGGAGCAAGAGAAAGTCAGATGATCAAGAAGGTCAAGGGGCGGCAAAGAGGCCAAAAATTAAGCCTGTTGATAAAAACACACAGCTTGGTATAGATAAAGGTTTTTATTTTTCTTTTCCTAGAAATGAAATAGAAGACTTAGAAATCTTAATTAGTGGAAAATTATAACAAGTAGCATTATACCACAGTTCGCTTCAAACTTGGCGCTTCATAACAAAGCGAAAGAGGACTTTCGCACTCCAAACGCTACGCGATTCTTTAAAAAAAGCTATTTTCAAGGCTACGCGAAGCGTTTGGAG
>JACDES010000014.1 GCA_013816265.1 Parachlamydiaceae bacterium
ATTGATCCAAGAATATGTGTAGCAATCAAATAAAAAATCAAAAGGGTTCATGATGTGTTTTAGAGGTTATTATATAAAATCAAGTTAGGTTGATGCGTATGTCCTGAAAGGACGGCATAATCATGTATGTATCATATGCCGTCCTTTCAGGACTCGATGGATTGTATGTATTGACCCAGGCCTCCGCTTTGCTGCGACCTGGGCTATTTCATGCCGGCCCTTCAGACCTAACACAGAGTGCTTTCTTTAGAAAAAATTGAGGATAAAGATCTGTAATAAGAACAAGGCGATTCTCACTTTATTTCTTATTTTGACAACATTGGGCTATAAACAGACGCTCTCCGAGCTAACAAAGATAAGCAAATATAAGAAATTATTTTATATTCACTTTGTTAGCTCGGAGAGCGTTTGTTTTCAGCCCAGGGTGACCAGAGGGAACCCTGGGAATCCCAAAAAAATATATAGAGCTCGTAGAGCGATTCAAATACGCTATTATGCTTTGGTTTTCTAAGGCGTGCTTATATTTAAGGGCCTATCGGCCTGTCTACATTCTTTGTAGACAACCTGTCCATTGACAACCTTTAAATCATATGTTGTTTGGTCAATCGTTGTAGGACCGATTTGAGTTCTTTCTAAATATCGATATTTTTGCGACCCATCTTCTTCCTGAATAATTTCATATGGATCTCCAGCTTGTTCTTTTAGGGACGCTACAGGTGCTCCAATAGGGATTTGTTCAAATGACACACGTGTCATTGATGGCTGACATCCTGTGAATAAAATACTGGATAAAATTCCAAAAAACCAATGTGTTAATTTTTTATTTTTCATAAATTTACGAATCTCCTTTTTTCCAAATAAGTCCATCTACGATAGTGCGAAACTGGTCTGTTGAAGCATATTCTGCATGAAAAGAATAATCCCCGTTTTCCTTCAATTCATAAACTTCAAATCCATCAAATGTGACTTGCCCTCTAAACTCCCATGCGATAACATTTTCTTCAATGATTCCTTTTCCATTGATCTTTCCCATTAATTCGTTTTCAATCGTTATTGAAAAACCATTAGTGGTTATATTTTCTAAAAGGAAATAATTGACTACGTGATCGTTGATTCCTTCCATTTCTACTTTTTGGACAGCTCTTAAAATCCCAGGAATCTCTTCAGTGATTTGCCATTTAGTAAAAAATTTTATTGAGTCGGGAGAGGCTGTGAAGGTGATTTTGCCTTGTCCAATCCAAATACCGGGTTTGAGAATAAATTCATGAGTCATTAAAACATAAACCTTCTGCTATAGATACTTTGTAATAATCCTAGGGCGATCATCGTCGCTAATGTAGAAGATCCTCCATAAGTGACGAGCACTAATGGTACCCCAGTTATTGGTAGAAATCCACACATCATTCCAATATTAACTAAAATATGCATCGCAAGATAGACTGTAATTCCGGCAGATAATAAGCGTCCAAAAGGATCCTTAGAGACTGCTGTTACTTGAAAGCTAAAATAGATTAAGGCGTAATAGAGAACTAATAATAAGAGTAGTCCAATAAAACCAAATTCTTCTCCAAATGCAGGAAAGACAGAGTCGGTATAAGGCATCGGAAGCCAGCCCCTACCAGTAAATTCACTTTTACGCCACCCAGTTCCCGTTAATCCGCCTAATGCAATAGCTGTTGCAGCAGTCTTCTGGTGGTGCGTTGCTGGATCTAATCGATCAAATTGATAATCTTTTAAAACTTTAGTGGCATATGGTCTGAGAGTCTCATGAGGTAGGAAGCCTAGAAATATAAGCGCAACTAAAAATAGAGACAGCCCTCCACAAATCGACATCATTTTAACAATCGATGGTCTTATATCGCCAAAATAAAACATCACTAATGTGATAGGAAGGAGAACTAAAGCAGTTCCAAGATCGGGTTGGCGTAAAATAAGAATAAAAGGGATGCCTACGATGATAGCTGCATAAAAAGCGGTACTCCACGAGGCAGCTAAAGAACGCCTCCGTTCCAAAAACCAACTCAAAGAGATAACAACAATCAATTTTGCATATTCTGAGGGCTGAAAACTTATGTTAACAAATGGAATTCGATACCATCGATGGACACGTTGGATACTATCCGTGAAAAAAAGACCAATGAGCAATAGAAGCATTATTCCGTAGAGAATCCAGGTCCATTCGCGCAGTTTATTATAATCGAATCCGGCACAAAATAGAAAAACAGCACTTCCTATAACAAACCATTGTATCTGCGTTTTTACCATAGGAGTAAAAAATACTTCCTCAGTATGATCTGACTGTGAATCGATGGAATAAGCCGAAATGACGAGTAGGCTGATGAGCATGAGAGCCAAAATAATTGGAATCACTCTGAAATCAAGTCGTGTAAGAGAACGTGGAGACCAAATCATAAAATAATAAAACAGAAATAACTATATAATAAAAGTGGAATGCAATTTTTCCTAAATAATAGACCTCTAGTATAAGATATCAAGAATTATTGTGTGTTACAAGTTAAAACAGATGAATATCAGGAACTTTTTATGAAGCTTTCACGGCATCATTTTCTTACTATCGCCTCAACAAATACATGGGCTAAAGAACATGTAGAAGATTTTGAGCTGGATGAAATGACATTAGTGACAGCCGATGAGCAAACAAGTGGGAGAGGAAGATTCAAGAGAGTTTGGTGTTCTCCTGCAGGATTGAATATTTATGCGACCTTTTGTTTTTATATCGGTGTTGATCGATCAGATATAGGCCATGTTCCACAGTTATTGGCTATTTCGGCGACGGAAGTTCTTGAGCAACTCAATTTTATCCCATTAGTGAAATGGCCTAATGATATTTTAATAAAGGGGAAAAAAGTTGCGGGGATCTTATGTGAAATAGTGATGCATGAAGATAAGAGGTGTGTTGTTTGTGGAATAGGATTAAATGTCAATATGCCCCTCCACCAATTACAGAAAATAGACCGTCCTGCCACTTCATTATTAGTTGAAGGTGGACAAGAAATGAATGTTGAAATGGTTTTGAAATCAATTACAACAATATTTGGCAATAATTTAGATGAATTTTTAAAGAGTGGATTTGATTCTTTTTTTTCCGATTATCAGGAGCATTCGTATTATAAAAAAGGCGAGGAAGTTAAATTTAATGATAATCAAGAGATTGTTAAAGGAAAATTTCATTCATTAAATAAAGATGGAACAATGACTCTACAGCTAAATGAAGGGGTGCTTAGAACGTTTTACGCGGGTGAATTTGTTTAGTGTGGGATCATCAGTTATACAAGAGCGCTATTGCTAATTTATAGCAATGAATAATGAATCAAAGGAAAAATCGCTCATTCCTTTACCACTACCGTGGTAAATATGCTTGTTGTGATTATTATCCCAGGGCAGCAAAGCTGACCTGGGCTAATTACCTTAACCCATTTCGGGTTATTTCCCTTAGTATAACCTCAGAGAGGTTAAGGTTAATAGCCCAGGTCAGCTTTTCTGCCCTGGGATAATAATCACAATAGGCATATTTACCACGGTAATGGTAAAGGAATGATGCGATTTTGTATAGAATATTCCAATTTTTAAGTTTGGTTACTATACCAGGCCATATCGTACTGAGTGCATCCACAAGTATAACCTCAGAGAGGTTAAGGTTAATAGCCCAGGTCAGCTTTGCTGCCCTGGGATAATAATCACAATAGGCATATTTACCACGGTAGTGGTAAAGGAATGATGCGATTTTGTATAAATTGTTTCAACTTTTAAGTTTGGTTATAATACCAGGCCATATCGTACTGAGTGCATCCACCACCACGAATTTTTTCACCATGGAGAGCATAAATGTAATTTGCTGTATCTTGAGCATTTAATAATTCAATCACGTAAGCTGAACTATTACAATCTTTTGGAAAAACTTCTTTTCTTTGCTTTAAAAATTCAGTTTCGCCATGGGGTTCGAAAATCTGTAAATCATCGCCCTCTTTTCGCATTCCTATTGCTGCTCCTGCAACGATTAATGTAGCACCGGTTGCATTGGATTCTAACCATTCTTTAATTCCTTTCATCAAATCATTTGACTTGACTACTTCATCAGAGCCAAAACTCACCCTGTTATCAAACGACATTCCTGTTGTGCTTCCTGCTGTGGGATGACCTCTATTAAAAATGTTATTATCTTTTAATATTTGAGTATCTTTTGGTTCGTCCAAATCAAAAGGATCCACGGTACCATTTGGAGCAATCTTGGTTTTGAGAAATGCTTGAATTTCAGCTTTTTTTATTAAGGCAAAAACGTCTTCCATTGCTTTAACTTTTTTTGTTTTGCTAGATGAGGCAGCAAATGCGATACTTGCTAATGTGCATGCTGCAGGTCCACCTGCATTGTATTGGTTGGCACCAGCAAAGACAACTTTACCTGAAGTAGATACTAACAAGGGTTTAGGTAAAACAACATTTTGTTTTGGAGGTACGATTGGCTTATCAACCTTACTCAAATTCTCAGGTTGCGGAGTTATTTTTTTTGCCGGTGCTACTTGGGCTGTTTGTGGATCTGCAACAACGGGTTTACTTTGATCTGATGAATACCAAAGCATGTCAAATTGCGAGAGATTCGAATTTTTTATTTCCTCGCGAATTTCTGTGATGATCCAATTAACCGTACTATTTACATCTTCAAATAACCTAATATAAATTTTCATTTTTGTGTTATCTGCTTGTTGTGTGCCAGATACTTGATCTAAAAGCTCTATATTTGATCCAACCTTTTTAATCGCTCTAGATGTCCAAGGTAACATTAAAACAGCTCCTGTAGATGAAGAAGAATACCACTCTTCTAGAGCAATTTTTAAATCTTCTCGTTCCACTAATCCTTTAGTTCCATAGATCACACGATTATCACAAACAACCCCTCTTGAGGTTATGTTAAATTTAACGTTTTGATCAGAAATATTGAGTTCTTTTAAAATAGTTAAATCTTTTTGACCTTCGAAATCAAAGGAATTTACTGTTCCGTTCGGCAATCTTTTACTTTGAAGAAATTTTTGAACATTCTCAAAATTTAAAAGCTTGGTAATGTTTACAGAAATATCCCCCATTGGAATTTTTGAAAAAATTGTGCTATAAGCAGTACTTATAAGCGTAATAGCAGCGGGTCCACCCTTATAAACAGTTTCAAAATTATGACTTGCGATCACTTTACTACCTAAACGTTCAGTAGAGACCGCATTTTTAGAATCTTTTTTTACCTCTTCTGGCTTTTTAGGTTCTTCAGTTATAGGATCTTTAATTGTGGTAGATGTTTTTGCAAAAACTGTTTCAGTTAGATTTTGAGTGAGTTTTTCAACTGGTTTTTTGTTGCTATCATTTTTAGGAACCTCTTGGATCTGTTTTGTTATAGGCTCTTTTGGAACAGCTGTGACAGATATTTTATCAGAGTTTGAAGTTAGTGGTTTATCCGTAGGCTTATCTGAGGGTGTCTCTATATTATCTTGAGTGTGAAGCTCTTTGGTGACATCTTTTACTTTTTCGACTGTAGTAGATATTGGAGTATTTTCTTGAATAGGCTTGATTCTTCCCATGTATTCAATTAATTTTAAAAAAAATGTGATGGCGATGATTCCTGGAAATATGAGAGCAAAAGCATGTCCTAGTCTGGAAAATGGATTTGTATTCTGATCTCTCACGCCATTCCATTGATTTTTAATAAAATTAAGACATGCTGCACTTGAAAGTATTTTCATATTTATCTCTGATTAATTGTTTTAATAATAAAAATTAAGTTAATATATAAACTATAAATTTTTTAATAATAAAAATCAAACAAATAAAATTAATCACACAAATCTGGTGTTTAAAAAATGTTTAAGTACTTTAATTGAATTCAATGCTGAGGTTGGGAGACGCAGAGAGGTGAGATCAGTTAAATTAGGTTAGATAAAAGCCTAGCGACTCTTTGTTAGCTCGTAGAGCATCTGTCAAAATAAGAAAAAAAATAGGCGAATAACCTTTTTCCTTTCTCACTTATTTACCCATATTCACTTAATAAAAATTCCTTTTGTTAGGCCTGAAGGGCCGGCATGAAATAGCCCAGGTCGCAGCGATGCGGAGGCCTGGGACAGTACGAACAATACATTGAGTCCTGTAGGGACGGCATATTGATTCGTGCATGATTATGCCGTCCTTACAGGACTCGATTACTATTTTATTTTTAAACCCAGGCCTCCGCTCAATGGCATTCGGTTAAGGAAGGTTCGTTTTTATAAGTAACTAAAAATAAGCATATCTAAAAAATCATGCTTTTTTAGCACCTCCCTTAACACATAACCAAAAGGCACATGGTTTCTTAACCGAATGCCATTGGGCCTCCGCTTTGCTACGATCTGGGCTATTTCATGCCGGCCCTTCAGGCCTAACGCAGAGAATTTTTCTTAAAATAAATATAGTATTAGAATTGGAAACAGTACCAGTAAAAAAATAGGTGATAATGATATTTTTTCTTATTTTGACAGCATTGGGATTTGAATAACCTCTCTCCGAGCTAACGAAGAGTCGTTTGGCTTCAATCAAATCAACCTATCTGAATCTAACAGTTCTTTCCGTCTATGCGTTAAGCTTTAGGCAACATTTATTATAACTTTAGGATAATGCAAATTTTAATGACTGAAAGTTGTCAGATCCGGCACTACGGTAAGACTCGGATGAACTTTGGCCCTTAAAACCTGTTGAATGAATGATAAGGTAGTTCCGGTCGCTGAAAAGCACGAAGTGCAAGAACCTTTATATGCAATGACAACTTCTCTATCATTAATGAGATTTAGCACATCTACGCCACCGGCATCCAATTCAATATAAGGGCGAATGTCTCGACTTAAAATTTCTTCGATTAAGGCAATTTTTTGATTAGTACTCAGAGTTTCCCAACCTGGATAACCCCCTTCTAAAACTTCTCCCATATCTCTTGGGGCAGGAACTGATACATAATTTGGGGCTAGCGGGATATCCATGCATTTTTCAGCAGCATTTTCCATTGCATCAACGACGAGATTTAAATGAGGCGCAGCCTCTTTTGGGAAGGCTGAATCTTCATTTCGATCTCGCACTTGCTTGTCGATAAGTTCTGCACTTATTCTTTTGGCCTGATCGTAATTTTTTCCAATGATAAGGTCGCAAGCAATTTCTGCGGCACCAACTAAAGCCGTCTGACCATAAGCCTGAAATTTTGCATCGACTATGATTCCATCCTCGATATCGACAAGCCAATAGAGACGGATTAAATTGCCGTCTTTGATATTTCCCTGTTCGCCTATTGCAAGCCGCATTCCCCTTTCTTCAGATTGGTCTTTCGTGAAAAAACCGACACAACGGGGCTTTTCAATTTTAGAGATTAATTTTTTACTATATCGATTCCAAGGAAATGTATGTACTAATGCTTGCAATGTCATGGTGCAGTCCCTTTGAAAGAGGGTTCAATAATTTGAGAGGAGATTTTATTGATACTTTGAACAGCTTCGATAATTAACGGAATCGCGAGATCTATTTCATCTTCTGTAGTATAACGTGAAAGACTGAAAGAAATAGCGCTATGAGCCGCAATATCATCCAAATTAATGGATGTTAACATTAAAGCAAGCTGTTGAAAATTTCCTCCTCCGATACTTGCGTAAATTCCTTTTTTATTTAAAAGAAAAAGGAGGTGTTCGTTGACAGTCCCAGGAAATAAAATTGTTGTGCAGTTGGGAAGTCTTTCCTGTTCTTTGAATAATGCGATTGCGTTTGGTAATTGTTTAATGATGCCATCTTCGAGTTTATTTCTTAAGCGTGCTACTTCGGTTCCAACATAATCACGACTCTCCGTAGCTTCTTTTGCAGCAGCTGCAAGGGCAACAAGTCCAGGAATATTAAATGAACCCGCTCTCATTCCGCCTTGTTCTAAACCACCCACAATGAATGGAGAACATTTAATGCCTTGTTTTATATAAAGTCCGCCTGTTCCTTTAGGGGAATGGAGTTGATCGCCATTAAAACTTATGAAATCTGCTCCAATTTCATCTAAACTGAAATAAAGCTTTCCTAGAACATGTGTAGCGTCAATGTGGAGTAATACACCTCTTTGTTTGCAAATTTCGGCTATTTCGTTCAAAGGTTGTATCATACCTGTCATTCCATTTGACCACGGGATTGACACAAGTGCTGTTCTTGGCGATAAGGCGTTAGATAAAGTTTCAGCTGTTACGTTGCCGTAGGAGTCAACATCTATCATTTTGGCAACGCATCCTAAAGGTTCAAGACGTTCGATGGACATGATGGAAGGAGCTTCACCTAATGTGGAAGATAGAAATTGATTTTTTCCAGAAGGGATGGTGATATCGCGATAAACAGAAGTGACAACATGGTTAACGGCCTCTGCCCCAGAAGAAGTAAATACAAAATGATCAAGTTCTTTTGCGCCAAGAAACGAGTAAAGAGTTTTATAACTGTCTGTCAAAGCAGGGAATAATTCTTGACCTTTTTGATGGGGAGCGGAAGGTATTCCCCAGTTGTTAGTGAAAAAAGGCATCATACAACTTACAGCTTTATCTGAAGGACGAGCGGTAGTACTATTATCTAAGTAAATAGTTGGCATAAATTATGAACTCTTAGAGAATTTTCCGTTTGTGTAATCATATACCACTGGTTCTCCAGTGGCCATCTCAAGTTTTACAACTTCTTCTTCACTTAGATTATCTAGTTTCATGATAATAGAACGCAATGAATTACCATGAGCTGCGATAAAAACATTTTGTCCTTTCTGCAGATAAGGAACAATATTTTCTTCAAAATAAGGTATGGAACGTGCGGCAGTCATTTTCAAGCTTTCGCCATTAGGTGGGGGGACATCGTAGCTTCTACGCCATATCTGAACCTGTTCTTTACCATATTTTGCAGCAAGTTCCGTTTTATTTATTCCTTGTAGTTCTCCATACATGCGTTCATTAAGTTCCCATGCTCGGTATACAGGTATCATCTGGGATTCAGTTTCAAGACTATAAATTTTAGCCCAATCGGAAATATGGCCTTCATGTTCATGAATAATTACTGGAACTTTTCCGGAATGATGCATTGTCATTGCTAGCATAGCGGTCATTTGAGCCCGAATTAATGAAGATGTGAAGATGATATCAATAGGTAAATCTTTAATTTTTTTTCCACCATCAAGGGATTCTTGTATTCCTAAAGTAGAAAGAGGAATGTCTACCCAACCAGTAAAAAGGTTATAAAAATTCCATTGAGATTGCCCGTGGCGCATTAAGATAAGTTTTGTCATAAAATATCCTTAATATTTTATACTCATTTTATTGAATTTTAATTCGTTATGTATTATATTATTAACAAATAATGAATTTTTAAATAGTATTTTTTGGATAATATCGTGGTAAAAAACAGATTAAGTAAAGTATTAGCCGCTGCTGGGGTTGCCTCGCGTCGAGCATCCGAAGATCTCATTACGCAAGGTCTTGTTACGGTCAATGATGAAATTGTCCGAATTCCCCAAACAATCGTTGATAGCGCATCCGATATTATTTCCGTGCGAGGAGTATCAATAAATATCGAAGAAAAAGTTTATTATATGTTGAATAAACCAGCAGGATATATCTGTTCGGCTAAAAAAAGTAGCAATACAAAATTGGTTATCGATCTTTTTGAAGAAGAAGGGCATCGCGTATTTACAGTAGGTCGACTTGATAAAGATACAGAAGGATTGATTTTAGTCACGAATGATGGACATTTTGCAAATAGTGTGATCCATCCCTCAGCTAATCTACAAAAAGAATATGTTGCAAAAACAGGTCAGGAAATAATGCCTGAGCACCTGATAGCTATTTCACAAGGAACTTTAGTTGAAGGTGTTTTTGTAAAACCTGTGCGTGTGACTAAAGTGCGAAGAGGCACAGTTAAAGTTGTTATAATGGAAGGGAAGAAGCGAGAAGTTCGCCTTCTTTTGGAAGCTGCAGGACTTGAGATCAATTCACTGACTCGTACCCGTTTGGGAGGGTTGCAACTTGGTGATCTCCCTGTTGGACATTGGCGTTCCCTTTCAGAAAGAGAAAAGAGGCTAATTTTAGAATAATTATGAAATCAAAACGATCACCAAAACTAGATCTAGAAACAATCATGCCGCTCTTGATAGGGGTTTGGCGTCGCTATACTAAATTATCGGGACCACCGGACGTACTACAAACCCGAGAATTTCGTGGCGTTGTTGCTGCTGTCGAAGAAATGCAAAAAGGACTTGAAAGCGGCGATCAACTGATTGGACAAGATTATTTTTCTGTTCCAGAGCTTCTCGGAGCCTATATTTTATATCAATGGGTCATACACTATCAAGAGGCGATGTCTTTAATTGGTGAACTTCCAAGTGCACCGAGACGTGTTCTTGATATATGCAGTGGACCGGCGCCCTATTCTTTTGCAGCACTACATCATGGAGCCCAAGAAGTTATTGCGTTGGATCAAAATTTAAAAGCGATGACTCTAGGTTCTGAAATTTGTGGACGTTATGGTTTTCCGCTAAGTATTCGTACTCATAATTGTCGAAATGCAAGATTGCCGGTTGAAGGTAAATTTGATCTTATCGTTGTTGCACACGCTCTTGAAGAACTTTTTCCTGAGACACAAAAAAATTGGCAGCTGACCCAAAAAGCATGGATTGATCAGATTTTAACGTATTTGAATCCTGAAGGCCAATTATTGCTTGTTGGAAGCTCTCAGACTCTTGCGAACAAAAGATATTTAATATTGCGTGATACATTGGTGAAGCAGGGTATCGCAGTTCAAGCACCATGCGTTTGGAAAGGTGAATGCCCTGCATTACAAACGAAGAATAGTCCTTGTTATGCTCAAAGACCTTTTGAAAAGCCTTATTTAATTAAGCAAATTCAAAGAGGCGCACAAATTAATTTAAGTTCGTTAAAAATGTCATATTTACTAATGCGCAGTCCGGGTGCTGAATGGCCTGTTCTTCCACCAAGACCCTTATATCGCGTGATAAGCCCGCCGGTTGAATCGAATCTTGGTAAAAGCTTTTATCTTTGTGGAACAGATGGGAAAAAAAGCATTAGTTCTAACTTGAAAGAACATCCTATTGAATCTAGAGCTTTTGAATATTTGAAACGGGGCGAACTTATTTCTGTTGAAGATTTTATTGACAGGCAGAGTCGTTTTGAGATAACGACTGGGACTCGTATTCGTGTAGAAGCAGCTTTAGGTAAACCCCTTCCACATCCAGCCGGAGTTATTGAAGAAGAATTTTGAAATAAGCTCTTAGAATGCAAATTTATAAGAGCCTATTTCAGATTAACAATTTTGTGATAATATCTGCTTTTTCTTTGATTATATAATCCCAAAGATTTTTAGCAGGATAAGCACAAAGATTGGAACGCCTAATAGCCATAGTAATACCATTTTATACATAAATACCTCCTGTAAAACAATTATATTTAATAGCCTTAGTAGCTATTAATTACCCATCCCATAGTTTTATTTTACTACAAAGCAGAATTATTAATACTAGTATTATTAATTATATTTTTAAAATAAATATCACATTTTATCTAACTAATTGATTGTTAATAATTTGGAATAATTTTGTCGTGAAAATTAAAAAAAGGTTAAGTTAATGAGTTTAGAAAAATTAAACACAAAGACACAAAGAAAGGCGTGCGGTATAAATGCCCCCTCTTTGTGTCTTCGTGTTTAAACTGTTTGAAGTTTAGAAAGAAGTCGCGCGTATGCACTTATTGAGAAATTATGGATTTTTTCCGCATGAACAATCGGAACAACCTTTACTAGGTGGTTCCTTATTTTCATTGGATTTCGGTTCGGTATTATAATCTGTAATATAGAAACCAGATCCTTTGAAGGCTAAGCCGATTCCACCACCAGGACCTCTTTTTAGAGTCGATTTTTTACATGATGGGCAAATTGCGATAGGCTGATCTGTAATCTTTTGAAAGATCTCTGACTTGTGACCACATTCAGAGCAATGATAATCGTAGTTAGGCATAATAAACAAAAATTCAGGTTAAGAAAAAGATTTAATTAATGAAGGCGAACTTCTTTGGAGTGCGTGTCGCAAGCGACACGTACTCCAAAGAGGTTGTACCAATAGACAGTATGTATGAAAGGGGTGACTACATTCCCATTCCCATGCCACCCATGCCGCCCATACCACCCATTCCTCCCATACCGCCCATTCCATCCATTGCTGGCATGCCGGCTTGTTGAGATTTCGGTTTAGGCTTATCTGTGATCATGGCGGCCGTCGTTAACAACAATCCTGCAATCGATGCAGCATTAGTCAGTGCACTCTTTGTAACTAAAACAGGATCAATGACACCAGCTTTTAATAAGTCTGTAAATTCATCTGTCAATCCGTTGTAGCCAAAAGCTCCTTTCGCTTCGTAAATTTTTTCTGCGATAAGATTGCCCTGTTTGCCGCAATTGTTTGCAATCGCTGTTGCAGGAGCAAAAGCTGCTTGACGTATGATAGAGGCGCCAATGGCTTCATCACCAGTTAATTTCAATGAATCCAAGCTTTTGATTGCACGTAATAATGCAACACCGCCACCTGGAACTATACCCTGAGCAACAGCAGCGCGTGTTGCGTGTAAGGCATCTTCTACTCGTGCTTTCTTTTCTTTTAATTCAGTTTCAGTAGCAGCTCCCACGTTTACAACAGCTACGCCGCCAACTAATTTAGCTAAGCGCTCTTCTAATTTTTCCCTGTCATATTTTGAAGTCGCCGAATTATTTATTTCAGCTTTAAGTTGAGTCACACGATTTTTTACTTCTTCTGGATGACCATCACCATCGATGATTGTCGTTTCTTCTTTTGAAACCTTAATCGTTTTAGCTTTTCCTAAAACTTCAAGACCTACGTCATCGAGAACTAATCCGACTTCTTCAGAAACGACTGTAGCACCTGTCAAGATAGCGATATCTTGTAAGATAGCTTTACGGCGATCCCCAAATCCAGGAGCTTTTACTGCACAAACGACCATTCCAGCTTTAATTTTATTCACTACTAGCGTCGCTAATGCTTCACCATCGATCTCATCTGAAATAATAAGTAGCGGACGAGGCCCTTTAGCCATGATTTTTTCTAGAATAGGAACTAGATCTTTGGCGTTTGAGAGCTTTTTATCTGTGATTAATATTAGAGCATTAGAAAATTCCACAGCCATCGTTTCAGGATTTGTGATGAAGTAAGGAGAAGCATATCCTTTATCAAATTGCATTCCCTCGACATAGTCTACGTGAGTTTCAATCCCTTTCGCTTCTGTGACAGAAATGATACCATCTTTACCCACTCTTTCCATCGCTTGGCCGATGATATTGCCGATATCTGCATCGTTATTTGCAGAAATCGTCGCGATCTGTTTCACTTCTTCGGATGTGTTGATTGGGGTTGCCAATTTATCAAGTGCTTGTGTCATTGCAGCGACAGCGTGATCGATACCGCGCTTTAGGCTCATTGGGTTTGCACCTGCAGCCACGTTTTTAGCACCGGCAGTAAAGATAGCTTCTGCTAATACGATAGCAGTTGTAGTTCCATCACCAGCAGAATCAGACGTTTTAGCAGCGACTTGATTAACAAGTTGAGCGCCCATATTTTCGAATTTATCTTTCAGGACTACTTCTTTTGCAACTGTGACACCATCTTTTGTTGATAGTGGTGATCCAAAGCCTTTGTTAATCACGACATTGCGTCCTTTTGGACCAAGTGTAACTTTAACAGCTTTTGCGAGAGTCTTAACCCCTCTCAAAATCGACTTTAGAGCATCTTCATTAAATTGTAACATTTTAGCCATGGGTCAATCCTTTTCTAGAGAGTTAAGACAAAATGCCAAGAATATCATCTTCTGCTAATATGAGATATTCGTCTTCGCTGTCATTATTTTTTATTTCTGTTCCTGAGTAAAGACCAAAAAGGATCTTTTGGCCTGGCTTTACGTTGAGCGGTTCAACTTGTCCATTGTCGTTTGTTTTACCTGGACCTACTGCAACGACAATTCCTTCTTTTGGTTTTTCTTGAGCTGAATCAGGTAGAAGGATACCACCTTTAGATGTTTGGGCTTTTACGCGTTGTACCAAAACTCGATTACCAAGAGGTTTAATGTTAGCCATGTCAGTACTCCTATTTTTTTAATTGAAAACTTGTGTGAATTAAGAGACATTTTAGAAGGCGTCATCATTTATGTCAATACGGAGAAGTGTAGTTTTTAGCAAATAAACACTTTGAGTGCCAATTTATTCTTGTATTAATTCATATTCAGGTAATAAATATTTTTTTCTTTTTTCAATAAAAGCTGCCCGCTCTTTTTGATCCAATGCTTTTAATGTCCAAGTAATAAATTTTTCATCTTTTATCACTCTATATACTTCAGTCGTTCCTGAAAGCTTATTAAACATCTCAATTTTATCCTTATCCAATTGAAATGCCTTTTGAAAGGCTTTTGGATAAAGATTTTTTAATGTTCCAATCATGAGAAACTGTGTCGATACTGGTTGATAAATCAATGGGTTTGTAATTGAAATAAGTACCCCCTCACAATTTTCATGAGCATACCGTCCAAAAAATGGACGGAAGTAAAAAGGATGAAAATGAACTCCAGGAGATTTTTGATTGTTGAGGTTTTGGGCTAATTCTGTAGCTTTGATCCAAGGGGCTCCGACAACTTTAAATGGAAGAGTGTAGCCTACACCAATATTGACTAATTGAAGTTCACCTAATAAACCAGTCATAGGATAATAAAAGGATGTGTTCGATTCAGGAATTTGCGGACTTGTTGGAATCCATCTCAATTGAGTATCTTGAAATGTCATATTCCTTTTCCATCCGTTCATTGGAACAACCGTCAAACTGCATCCAATACGATATTCACTATTAAAGTAACGCGCAAGTTCGCCAATTGTCATTCCATGGCAATAAGGGATATTGATGTAGCCTACCATTGAGCGTAATTTTTCATTAAGCATGGGACCATCGACGACTAAACCATTAATCGGATTGGGGCGATCTAAAACAATAACAGGAATTTTTAATTTAGCGGCCTCTTCCATTACATAAAAAAGAGTCGTTATATAGGTGTATGAGCGTGATCCAATATCTTGAATGTCATAAATAAGTAGGGTGATATTTTTTAACATGGTAGCTGTTGGGCGGCGTGTTACCCCATGCAGGCTATAAATAGGAATACCGTCGATATCTTTGCTATTCTGTACATCTTCAGAGGCATATTGATTACCCGTCAATCCGTGCTCTGGTGCAAATAGGGCCTTTAATTTATATCCACCATTAGCAGCATTTTTTTTAATAAGATTGATTGTAGATTGATTTTGAATATTAACGGCGGTATGATTTGTGATTAATCCAATCTGTTTTCCACGTAGAACTTTTTCATATTGGGGTGTAAAAAGTCGATCTACACCTAATTGTACAGGGGCAGCATCAACTGAAAAAGAACTCACCAATGCAAGAAATAAGAAGTAACACAACCTTAATTTTGATATAGACATATAGATGAAATGACTCGGAAAATTCTATTTAAAAGACCCATTTAGGTTATAAGAATAAATCATTTAATAGTATTAGAATCAATCTAAACCCTTTGTTTTTTGCAAAAGATATGTTACCGTACCAGAGCGTGATATATTTGTTATCTATTAATGAAATTTAGAAGAATATTAGGATTGCGTCACTCTTTGTGTCTTTGTGTTTAATTATTATAGACATTCTTAATGTAAGAAATGAGTTTAGAAAAATTCAACACAAAGTCACAAAGGCACGAAGAGAGGCGCTCCAAAAGTTCTTTTCGCTTTGTTATAAAGCGCCAAATTTGTAAACATGTCTAGAATTGATGCTTACCTCCAAATTTTGACGTCATCCCTTTAAAATAAGTGCAAGATATGAATCATTCTCCGCTAATACAAAATGCTAAAGGCATGATTGCTTCTGTCGAAGGTAAAACTCTTTCACATGAAGAAAGAAAAAATGCTGCGATCAAGTTAGCTGATATGATGTTGAAGGAAGCTCGACGAATACAAAAACCCCACGAAAGAAAACAACAGCATGAACTAGCGCGCATGTTGCAAAGTCCTATCGGAAAGGTATTTACTACAGTAGTCACTGATCAATGTTTCAGAAGTCGTCATTCCTGGCGCGTCGCAGATCAATTGACTTATACAATAAAAAAATATGGCATACCTCAATACCTATCTCTGGATAAACGTGCCGGTCTTTTTGCTTTTAAAATTTTAGGTCGCCCTTTATCTCCCATTATGGTTCCTCTGGCGATTCAATCTCTTCGACAAGAAACGTCTTCTGTAATATTGCCAGGAGAGCCAAATGAATTGATTAGTCACATGAAAAGGCGTCGACTTGAGGGTGTGCGAATTAATTTAAATCATTTAGGTGAGGCAATACTTGGTGAAGAAGAGGCATTGCATCGTTTAAATGTCTATTTGAAAGATCTTTCAGATCCATATGTAGAGTATATTTCTATTAAAATATCTACGATATTTAGTCAGATCAATTTATTGGCCTGGAATGAAACAATAGAAATATTAGCTGACCGTTTACGGCAACTGTATCGTGCTGCCATGAAAAATGAATATGTCAGAGCCGATGGAGTTAAAGTTCCAAAGTTTGTCAATTTGGACATGGAAGAATATCGTGATCTTAATTTAACCGTCGAGCTCTTTCGTAAAGTGTTAGATGAACCCGAATTTTTTCATCACGAAGCCGGAATTGTTTTACAAGGCTACCTTCCAGATGCGTTTTTGATTCAACAAGAACTTACAGTGTGGGCGATGAAACGTGTTGCATCAGGGGGAGCACCAATCAAAATTCGAATAGTGAAAGGCGCCAATTTAGCAATGGAACAAGTAGAGTCGGCTTTAAAATTATGGCCGCAAGCGCCTTATAATTCAAAGTTAGATGTGGACGCTAACTACAAGCGTATGGTTATTTATGGAACGCAGAAAGAACATGCGCAAGCAGCTCACTTGGGGATTGCGAGTCATAATTTATTTGATATTGCCTACGCTCTATTCTTAAGGGCTGAAAATTGTGTTGAACAATATGTATGCTTTGAGATGCTCGAAGGAATGGCCGACCATATGCGTCGAGTTGTTCAGCAATTGTCCGGAGATATGTTACTCTATTGTCCTGCAGCAACCAAAGAGGAATTTCAGAATGCTGTTGCGTATCTTGTACGTCGATTAGACGAAAATACAGCCCCTGAAAATTTCTTGAGACATGCCTTTGATCTGGTTCCAGGAACGAAAATTTGGGATAGTCAAGCGACGTTATTTTCAAATGCGTGTTCTTTATCAGATAAGGTCTCATACGTTCCAAGACGAACCCAAGATCGTAATAATGAATCCTTTGAATCATGTGATCAATTAGATTTTAAGAATGAACCCGATACCGATTGGTCCCTACCACAAAATCGAATATGGGCAGAAAAAATACTATTGGATTGGAAGCAAAAAGTGATAAAGCCCGTTCCACTTGTTATCAATGGTAAAATTATTGAATCAAGCGAAGAGCGTGGGATTGGTGTTGATCCTTCTAATCCGAGTCATGAATTATATAAATATTCGCTTGCATCGTTAGAGCAGGTGGAAATCGCTTTAGTAAGTGCAAAAGAGGCCGAAAAGAAATGGGCTGAAACTTATGTTCATGATCGTTCACAATTGCTTGCAGAAATTGCAAAAGGATTACGTAAACATCGTGCTGATTTAATTGGGGTAATGATAGCGGATACCGGAAAAACAGTACCTGAAGCCGATGTTGAAATTTCTGAAGCCATCGATTTTGCTGAGTATTATCGGCATAATATTGAAGACTGGTCTACATTACATGATATCCGTTGGCATCCCAAAGGAACTGTGCTTGTAACACCCCCTTGGAATTTTCCTTGTTCTATACCGGCTGGAGGAATATTAGCCGCTTTGGCAGCAGGGAACTGTGTCATTTTTAAACCTGCTCCTGAAGCTGTTTTAGTTGGTTGGACATTAGCACAAATATTTTGGGAAGCTGGTGTCAACAAAAATGTCATGCAATTTATTACATGTGTTGATGAACCCGTTGGAAGTAAATTAATACAAGATTCTAGAGTAAATGCTGTTATCTTAACGGGTGCAACTTCAACGGCTAAATTATTTTTACGTTTACGACCAGGTTTAGATCTTATCGCAGAAACAGGGGGTAAGAATGCCATGGTGATCACTGCGATGTCAGACCGTGATTTGGCAATAAAGGATTTGATTCATTCTGCTTTTGGACACGCAGGACAAAAGTGCAGTGCATGTAGTCTGGCAATATTGGAAGCAGAAGTTTATGACGATCCACATTTCCGCAGACAATTGCGTGATGCTGCTGCAAGCCTTGCTCTTGGATCTGCTTGGGACGTTAAAACTCGTGTGAATCCTCTTATTCAATCGCCAAATCCCATTTTGTTACGCGGACTTACACAACTTGATGATAAAGAAGAATGGCTCTTAGAACCAAGACAATATGAGCCCAATTTATGGAGTCCTGGTATTAAATTAGGTGTGCAACCGAATAGTTTTACATTTCAAAATGAGCTCTTTGGACCTGTTTTAGGTCTTGTTCGAGCAGAAAATTTTTCTGATGCATTGAATATCATGAACCAAACATCTTATGGATTAACAGCAGGGATCCATTCTCTAGATGAAAGGGAACAGAAAACCTGGCTTAAGAGAATAAAAGCTGGAAATTGTTATATTAATAGAACAATTACAGGTGCGATTGTTCAAAGGCAGCCCTTTGGTGGATGTAAAGAAAGCAGTTTTGGAAGAGGGGCAAAAGCAGGCGGACCCAATTATCTTACTCAGTTGATGGTAGCAGAGCAAATTGCTCTTCCTAAAGAACAGGAATGTGAAAATCATCGTCTTAGATCATTGACAAAATCATTAGGAAAAGAGAATTATTTTGGCAAAAATCAACAGGTATGGGAATCGAGCTTGAAAAATTATGCATTTTATTGGAAACACTATTTCTCTAAAAAACACGATCCAAGCTTAGTCCTTGGACAAGATAATTTCCAAGAATATACTCCCCATTCCAAACTAACTTTTAGAGTTCAAGATGGAGATTCTGATTTAGATACCCTTCGAGTAATTGCAGCTGCCATCACGTGTAGAACTACTCTAGAGATTAGCGCTGATAAATCAGCCAATATTAATTTCAAAAAACTCTTGTTGCCATCTAATGTAGTAATTTTTGATGAATCAGAAAATGAATTTATTAATCGTTTGGATCAAGGTAGCATTAAGCGTGTTAGATTACTAAAGGAACCCGCAGAATTTCTTCAGAATGCGCTTGGAATGACAGCTTGTCATTTAAATGTCGGATCTGTCCTTGCAAATGGTCGTCTGGAATTGTTACACTATTTGCGCGAGGTGAGCGTCAGTCATGATTATCATCGATATGGAAATTTAGGTGATCGTGAGAACGAAAGAAGGGCTCCATTGCCTGGAACAGAAACCAATCAAAATATTGCTTGTGGAGCATGCTCTTGTCATGAATGAATTATTAGAAAAGCTGAATGATGAACAAAAAGATGCAGCAAAAACAATCGAAGGCCCTGTCCTTGTTTTAGCTGGAGCAGGTTCAGGAAAAACTAGAGTTGTCACTTGCCGCATTGTGCATATGATTGAAATGGGGATTCCCCCTTCCTCTATACTGGGGCTTACTTTCACTAATCGAGCTTCTGCTGAAATGCGTGAAAGAGTTGCAGGTTTAACAAAACATCAGGTTCTTGTTTGCACCTTCCACAGTTTAGGAGCACGTGTATTGCGCGAATCGATTTCGGCTCTTGGCTATCAACGTGATTTCAATATATATGATGATGAAGATGTGGATAAATTATTGAAAGCGTGTTTAAGCGAGTTTTCTTTTAATGAGAAAAAAGTGGAAGTCAAGCCCTTTAAGCAGCTGATTTCACGAGCAAAAAATGGTTTGAAATTGCCTCACGAAGTGGATACGACCGAGCTTGAAACAGACGTGGAAAGGGCCTTTCCTGCCGTTTACGATTTATATCAAAGAAAACTGAAAGAATATAATGCAGTTGATTTTGACGACTTACTGTTTTTAGTCGTGAGATTATGGCGTGAGCATCCGCAAATATTAGAGCGGTATCAAACTCGTTGGCCATTTGTATTGATCGATGAGTACCAAGATACAAATGCGGCCCAATATACGATGATTCAACTACTTGTTGAAAAAAGTAATAATATTTTTGCTGTGGGAGATCCAGATCAGTCTATTTATTCTTGGCGTGGTGCGAATATTAATAATATTTTGAATTTTGAAAAAGATTATCGTGGGACAAAACTTGTCAGGCTGGAGCAGAATTATCGCAGTCGTAGCAACATCTTAGATGCCGCCAACTCCCTTATAAGACATAATGATAATCGTTATGAGAAAAATTTGTGGAGTGATTTAGGGCCTGGAGAAAAACCAAAGCTTTTTGTAGGGGAAGACGAAAGGGTGGAAGCACAATTTGTTGCAAGACAAATACGCTACCATCATGAAGAGAATCAAATAGCATTGAAAGAGATGGTTGTGTTTTATCGAACTAATGCGCAGTCACGTATATTTGAAGATTATTTAGCTAATCATAGTCTTCCTTATGTTATTGTAGGAGGTATTTCTTTCTACCAGCGACGCGAAGTGAAAGATGTTTTAGCTTTCTTGCGTGTGGTTCAGTCAGGAGCCGATTTTGTTTCATTTGCAAGAACTATCAATTTACCTAAGAGGGGATTTGGTGAAACCTCGATAGAAAAAATACGGTTAGGTGCCACAGAAGCTGGAATGACAGTATTGGCATACTGCGAATCATTGATAACAAATCCATCCGCTCATTCATTTCGATTAAGTAGTAAACAAAAAGAATCTATGGTTGATTATCTTAAAATCATTCATGAATTGCGAGAAATATCTAAAAAAGATTCGATCAAAGATTTAGTTATTGGAGCTATCGAAGAGACCCGTTATTTGAGTTTTCTTAAGGAAGATCCGGAAAGCTATGCCGATCGCAAAGAGAACTTAGATGAGTTGATAACCAAGGCGGTAGAGTGGGAATTGTTTATTCCCTCACCGACTCTTGAACAGTTTCTAGAAGAATTGTCCCTCAAATCGAGTTTAGATGCTGTCGATCCTGAACAAGATCGGTTGAATTTGATGACGATACATAATGGAAAAGGGCTCGAATTCCAAGTTACGTTTGTTGTAGGTTTAGAAGAGGATTTATTTCCACATGTGAATTCTAAGCAAAGTCGTGAGCAGATCGAGGAAGAAAGGCGTCTTTGTTATGTCGGAATGACGCGAGCGAAAGAATATTTATATCTCAGTTATTGTCACACGCGATATTTGTGGGGTAATTTACGCATGCAAAGACCCAGTCGTTTTTTGAAGGAGATATCAACGGAATTTATCGAGAAATTTAGAAGTATGCAAAGTATCCCGACAAAAAAGTTAAATGAATTTAAGCCTGTTCAAAAGGAAAAAGTTGTTCAACATGATTATTCTTCCTCGGGTGAAGAGTTTGATGCTGAGGATACAATTTTTCATAAGGATTTTGGGATTGGACAGATTAGAGAAGTCTACCAGGGATCGATGGGATTAACGTATAAGATTTTTTTCACGAAAGATAATACAGTGAAGACACTTGTTGCAAAATATGCTCATTTGACGCGACTTTAATCTTTGGAGTACGTGTCGCTTTTGTTAGCTCGTGAAAGAGGTCTTGAGTACAGGTTGTAACTAATATTTAGATTAAATTAAAATTTAGATATTTGTTACTTAGATAGAGAGTTTATACTATAAATTTAAAAAAATTGGATAAATAAAGGATTATTTATGACATCAGTTGGTACTGATAAGATAAAAATTTCAGACTATTCCCTTGATGAACACATAGGTGCTTCTCCAACCTCTTCTAAAGAAGCAACAGTCGAAGCTATGTTAACAAGAATCATAGATCTCGTAGATAATCCAAGTGTAGAACAAGATAAAGAGATGCTAAAGGTCTTAACAGAAAGATCTGACAGTTTAAGAAAATTAAAACTTAATAGCTTTCTATCTGAACAAGATCGAAATATTAATTTTTTGATTCAAAAACTATTAAATCCAAAAGGGGAACTCCGAGCGTTTGTCAAAGACCAAATAATAAAGGAACATAGCTTGCATCCTGCAATAAAAGAGGAGGGCAAATCAGAGGTCGGCGACAAAATAGAGGAAAAGAAAGCATCAGGGAAAAGTGAAGGAGCTGAGGGAGCAGGAGCTGGAAAAGCGAAGAACACCATTCCTGAAATTGCCTTTGGAAAAGCAAAATGGGCAAAAAGTGGAGTAGATGTAGGTGATGAGCCTTCTCTTCCATCAAATATTGAAGAGATACTCAAAACCAAATGTCCCATTTTTGGAACCACGTATGAGAATGCATATACGCTAACACTTATTCCTGCTAGCATTAACGGATCTCCTCTCACTTTAAGTAGCTTCGGTCAATTTGTAAAAAAATATTTCCCTGAAACTAAAACCGGTTTTCGGTTAATTGCTGACCCCATTCTCAGATCACTAGGACATGTGTCAAATGGCAAATCTCGTTGGGTCTTAATGTCCAAGTATATGATTCCAGGAAGCATAGATAAAAAATATACTGAGCAACATGGTATGATTCGTAAAATTGCAGAAAGTTCTCAAATCGCTTACACCGTTCCTGAGGCTTTAGAAGCAGTCGTTTGTATTTTAACAGAGTTCATTAAATCAGACACACGCTTATTTAGTGAAAATCCAGAAGTTGCTACTCTAACACGTTGTCAAGAGTATGTGGATGGGCAATATGTGGCTGTTGGGGCATTTAAACCCGAAGGGCTTGCTGTCGATATTAATGTCTGGTGCCGCAGAAATATTGGTGTTGCAGTCATCCGAAAGCTTTAAAAAAAATCTTCAATACTACCTTCGCGTGGTATACTCCGGCCTGGATCAACATTGGTATTTGGACTAAGCGAAAGCTCCCACGGTTGGACGTCCTCTTTGTGTCTTCATGTCTTTGTGTTGAATTTTTCAAAACTCAGTAATCATTACCTGTAAAAATTAAACAAAAAGACACTAAGAGGGGCGCATTATACAAAAGTGCAAAGAAGGTGACTTGGTCGACCCCCTAAAAATTAACTTTCTAAATAATAATTAAACAACTTTTGCAATTAAATCAATATTAGGTGTTTGTTATAAATAAATAAAAGTAGAAAGATAAATCAACTTATAATATACTTTTCCTTTTAAAATAAAAATTTTTAATGAGGTTGTAACAATGCAAAATATTGATAGAAATCATATTTCTAGAGAATTATTTGGTTTAGGTTTGCAGAGCGGTGTACAAAATTTTACACGCAATAAACCGATATCTATGGATGCGACAGAAGATGTATCAGAAGCCTATGAAGATAATTCTGCTTCTAAAAGAAAAAAAGTAGAAAGACAAATCGCAAAAAAAACAAATAATATAAGTATAATTAATCTACCTCTGTCTTTGATAACTCATATCACATCTTTCTTAAATACAAATGGAAGAAATGCACTACTTCAAGCTAATAAATCTCTCCTTTCAGATATTCGTGCAATCACTAAACAGGAGTTTTCAATTCTAACTTCAGATGTAAGAGATTTATCTAGAACATATTTCAAATCAAATTATTTCAAAAATGATGAATATGAAAATTTTACTATATTTGAAAATGTGAAAATCGCTCTATATAATTATAAGGATACTGCAGAAGAAATTCTATATAGATGTTTCGAATTAGGGCAATTTCACACTCCTTCTTTCTCAATGATTCGTAGAGGAAAATTAATTAATAAAGAGATTGTTAACAAAGTATTCAAAGCAATATGTATTGGGAATCCTATCTTACAAGTAGAACATAAATTAATACTTTTTCTAATAAAAAATTGTACCGATGTTTCTTTTTTTAGGACCTTGCCAGACATAATTAGAAAAGACGAAGAATTTGTTCTCAAAGCCATTAATTTAAACCGGTCTATTCTGGAATACGTAGATGATGAGTTTAAACTGGACCCTGACATCATTTTGGCTGCAATAAAAAAAATAAAAAATAAAGAATCTACTCAAGAGGTCTTTTATACGTTGGCTCACAAAGATCTTTGGAAAAATAGAGAGTTTGTTCTTGAAGTAGTAAAAATAATTGGAAGTTTTTTATACAACGCATGTTCAACCTTACAAAATGATAAAGCTGTTGTCATGGCAGCTGTTACTCAAAATGGGTGTGCTCTTCAGTTTGCTCATGATGATCTTCGCAAAGAAAGAGATGTTGTAATGGCTGCTGTTACTCAACATGGGTGTGCTCTTCAGTTTGCTCATGATGATCTTCGCAAAGATAGAGAGATTGTAATGACTGCTATTACTAAAAGGGGGGATGCTCTTCGATATGCTCATGATAATCTTCGCAATGATAGAGAGATTGTAATGGCTGCTGTTACTCAAGAAGGGTATGCTCTTCAGTATGCTCATGATGATCTTCGCAAAGATAGAGAGATTGTAATGACTGCTGTTATTAAATATGCAAAAGGACGTGAAAGGTTTGTTCTTGAGTTTGCTCATGATGATCTTCGCAAAGAAAGAGATGTTGTAATGGCTGCTGTTACTGAAGAAGGGGATGCTCTTCAGATTGCCCATGATGATCTTCGCAAAGATAGGGATGTTGTAATGGCTGCTGTTATTCAAAGGGGAGAAGCTCTTCGATTTGCTCATGATGATCTTCGCAAAGATTGGGATGTTGTAATGGCTGCTGTTATTGATGATGGAGAAGCTCTTAAATATGCTCATGATGATCTTAAAAAAGATAGAGATGTTGTTATAGCTGCTGTTAATCAAAAGGGAGTGGCTCTCGGATATTCTCTTTGTATTGGTACGCGAAACGATAAAGTTGTTGTTATGGTTGCTATTAGTCAAGATGGATGGGCTCTTAAATATGCTCATGATGATCTTAAAAAAGATAGAGATGTTGTTATAGCTGCTGTTACTCAAAAAGGAAAAGCTCTTAAATATGCTCATGATGATCTTAAAAAAGATAGAGATGTTGTACTAGCAGCATTAAATAAAAATCCAAAAGCCATAGAATTTGTTAATTTTGAAATACTAGATGTTTTATCGGAAAATGATTACCTATTCAAAGAAATACTAGATTATTATTTTCATCCTAGAAATATTAATAAGTTCTTAGAGTATGCTAGGGATAAAAAGAAGCTTGTAAAAGCTGCCGTTTCTAAGAATGGATTGTATCTACAGTATACCTCAGAAGACATGAAAAATGATAAAGAAGTTGTCATGGCTGCTGCTATTCAAAATATTGAAGCCTTAAAATTTGCATCAATAGCGCTGCAAAATAATCGAGTTTTTGTTGAAGAATGCCGGGCGTTAAAAGTTTGTAATTCATTCTTAATATAATGAAGGAAGAAAAGATAGCAAAAAATGCTTCCAATTTATTTCTCATTTATTGGTTTTAAACATGATGTCGCTATGTTGTGGCTTGTATAGATTGTAGCAAAAAAGGAAAGCGAAAGAGGACTTTCGCACTCCAAACGCTTCGCGTCGCTTTGGAAATCTGTAGCATAAACATTTCTTAAAGCTACGCAAAGCGTTTGGAGTGCGAAAGTCCTCTTTCGCTTTGTTATGAAGCTCACTTGTCTAAATGTCTAGATTTTTATGCTTACCAAGCGACCATACTCCAAAGATTAAATTGCTGCAACTTGTGTATTAATATCCATTGTGGCTTCAGCTGCAGGACCTTCTAATGGTTGTGTTAATGTAACAGGTACAAGATCTTCTCCCTTGGAAAGATCTACTGCTTTTGGAAGCTCTGATGCTTTGGCTTGTTCGCTTTCTTGCTTTGGCTTAATTGTTAAAGTATTAGTTGGATTTTCTTCATTCTCGATCATCTCAAATTCATCAATTCCATCTTTTGTTTCGTCTGGCTTCTTAGCGACTGTAGCAGATGCATTTGTATCAGTTGCTTTACCATCAGATCCAATAGTAGAACCATTTTCAACGGTAGGTGCGGTGGTCGTAGTTGTTGCAGTATCAACACCAGCTTGCTGTGTAGCACCTTCTGGTTGATCGCTCTTTACAACATCTTTAGTAATAACGGCAGTTGCTGAAGCTAATACTTCAGGTTTTTCTTCTTTTTTAGATTCATCAACAGGTGGTACAGAAGCTTTAGATTGATCAGGTTCTTGAGCTGGCGGAAGTTTTGAAATTTCAGCTGGAATAGATTTATCACTATTCGTGCTTGAATTACCAGTCTTAACAACTTCATCGTTGATTTTTACAACTACGCTATTTGTAGATGCGTTGGTATTACCAGTTGTGACTACATCTTGATTGATCTTTACATCTACATTATTGGTAGATTTATTAGTATTATCATTGTCATTTTCATTGGTCTCAGCGGGTAATTGTGTAGTCTGCTCTTTTCTTATTAGTGCGGAGTTATAAAGTGTTGTTAATGCTTGGTATTGCTCTGATTGACGTAAATCTTCGAGTGCTTTTTTCGACTTATTCCAGGTGCTATTTAATTGTTGTGCGGCATCATAACTCTTTTTTGCCATTCTGAACAGTAGTGGACCATGTAAAATGAGTATCGGAGTAGCTGGTACGAGTACAACAACAATGTTTAAGCGTGTTTCGCAGTAAGCACCATAATCCACAACAGATTTGTAACGATTTGAAGTTAGTAAATTTCCAAGTTTAACGATGAGTGAAATAGAACAAGTCCAAACTAATAATGGAAGACCACTTAAGGCACCGGCAATCATTGAAACTTTTGTTCCGACATAACCTATTTTATTAACAACCGGATTTGCTCTTTCCTCCATATAACGGCTCACTGTACCTGTAATACCGCAAACCAATATAGGGGCACCTAAAATAATGTTATCTAAATTTTTTAAAACGTTCATGTTTGATTACCTTGCTAAAAAGTTGAAAAAGAAAATATTAAAAATTAATGGTTAATATACTTTCAAATTCTATCAAATGTAAACTTTTTTGTATCTTTAAAAATAACATATTTGGTTTTAAATGTTTATATTTTGATTTCAAACATTAATTTACTTAGTTATTTGTTTTGTTTTAATTATAATATGAAAGTGGTTTAAAATTATTGCTGTGTATTATTGATTTTTTGAGAAAACATTTAAAAATATATTGAAATAAATTATTGTTTATGCTACAATTTAGTTTTGTTTATTTAATGATAAAAAAATAAAGGAGAGTTAATAATGTCTATGACTAGTTTAGATTGTATTCAAGCTGGGATTTCAAATAATATCCCAAGAGAAAATGTAAATGCCTTAATGGAAAAAGGGTGTTCTCAAGCACAAGCTGTTTCAATATGGAAAAGACATGAAAAAAGATTGAAAGAACTTGAAACAAGTGGAGCTTTTTATAAAGCTGTTCAATTAAACGATCATCTTAGTGGTACAATACAAAATGAAAGAGAAGAACACGCTACTATCAAGAATACACCAGAATTAGCTTTGGTTCTTTTAGCTTTTAAGGAAACAATAACAGATTTTAGAGTTCCAAAAGTAACAAAAGATGATTATGTTAAGTGTCTGCTTATGAATGGTAGAGGTTATGATCATTCTGAAAGTCTCCTAGATCAACTAGCTCCACTTAAAGTTGAAAATTATGAAGCAAGAATCGCGCAACGTGCGCAGGAGTTTTCAGCACAAGGTATTTCCAATGCTAGTTTAAACGCTCGTGTAAGTGTAATTGGATTGAATGGGATTGCAAGAAATACTATGAGGGAACAACTAAGCCGAATGAGTCAATTTGCTTCTGCTCCTCGTGAATCTACTATCAGACAACTTACTGCTGAAGAAGTACAAGCACGACGAGCTAAAGCAAAAGAAGAACATGATAAGCTAGAACCAATAAAACATGAGCCAAAAAAAGAAAGTTAGAAAAACATCAATGGTATTGAGCTGTTAAGCTCAATACCATCTATAATCAATTACCAAAAAAATTAATTTTTCTGTTGTTTTATATAAGATCTAGTTGTCTGATAAGGTCTGTTGTTATCAGTATAGGATCCTGAGTAGTTATATCCACTTGGATATTGTGTTTCAGAATAATTTCTATTCGCATCATTCGTTGTAGGTGTATTGTTTTTCGCATACCCTGTATTGGCCATGCTGCTTGCGTTGTTGTAGCGAGACTTCTTGCGAGTTGTGCTATATCCACGCATTTTATTTTCTTTTATTAATTCTTCATTATATTCGCTTTGATCTTCCCCTCTTAAATAAGGACCTGGATTATATTTCCAGTTTTCTCGGTAATCCCAACTACGATTAATTGTAGGAGAGTTCACATTATTGTTAGGTTCGGGTTGGTAGTAGTTATTGTTTTTGTAATTGCCTTGATAATAGTTACCAGAACGTGGTTGATAGTTGTATTCATTTGAATTATTTTGAGAAGGATTATTTTGACCTCTCAAATAAGCGTTAGAATCGTTTTGCCAGTTTTGTTGATAATTCCAATTATTAGCATTTTCAGATCTATCATATAAATCTTTATCGTCATTTCTATCAACGTAAGCGATTTCTTCTTTCCCTGATGCTCCTGAACGTGGTCTAGGTTGCATAATAGAAGAGTTATCAGCTTGAGCATTCATAGCAAATGATATTGCGTTAATTCCTAGAGTCAATCCAAGAAATAGGTGAAACTTAAACATTGCGCCTCCTGTTGTATAATTAATAAATCATAAAATCTCACTATGGCAAAATTTTTTATTGATGACAAGTTGCAATTGAAAGATTACAATTATTTTTTTCACAAAACCTGAACTTTTTGGTGCATATGAATTCAAAACAAGATGTTTCTAGACCTGGACTTGATCTTCAAATGCAGTCTAAACAAAGTTTAGCTCAGCGACTTATCATGTCAGCTCATATGCAGCAAGCGATTCGTCTTCTGCAAGTTCCATTGTTAGAAATAGAAGCCTTTGTTGAAGAGCAGGTCTCACAAAATCCCATTCTTGAGGTCACTGACAGTGATGCTACAATTCGTGATAGCAAAGAAATTTCTCACGAAAAAAAAGAGAAAGAATCATCGGTTTCTGAAGAGAAAGAGTTGGTAATTGATGAAAAAGATTTCACTATATTGAAACATCTTGATGAAGAATACAAAGATTTTTTCGAAGAGAGCGGTAATTTTCAAGGGAAAAAATCTCCTGATGAAGAACGTTATAAATCGTATTTAGAGAGTTCTATTCAAGCCGAAACAAATTTATATGCACAGCTAATTCAAGAAGCTCATGAATCTTTCCAAGATCCTCTTGACTTAGAAGCAGCAGAATTAATTATTGGATACGTAGATGAATGTGGCTTCATAGATACTTCTATGAATGAAATCGCTATCTTACATAATTTGGATTTGGAGAGAGTCAATCATGTTTTAAAAGAGATACAATCTTTTGAGCCATTTGGAGTTGGTGCTTCGTCGATAAAAGAATCTTTGTTGATACAATTGAGATGTTTGAAAAAAGAGCAGACATTAGCTTACAGAATCATTCAAGATCATTATGAGGATTTATTGAATAACAGAATTCCGATAATTCATAAGGCTTTAAAATGTACGGTGGAAGATATTCAGTATGCGATTGATCATGATATTGCACCTTTGGATTTACATCCAGGAACACAATTTTCTCTGCGTAAAAATCAGCCGTTGATACCCGATGTAAGCTTAAGGGAAGAAGCTGGTGAATTGATAGTTGAGATTAATCGTGATTATACTCCCAATTTACGTTTGAATAAGCAGTATTTAAAAATGTTGGAAGATCCTAATGCAACGACGGAAACAAAGAGTTTTATTCGACATCATGTTTTTTCTGCTCGTTGGTTGATGAAGAATTTGCAGCAACGGTATTCAACAATAGAGCGAATTGCTGAATCATTAGCTAAAAGACAAAGAGAATTCTTTCTTCAGCCTGATGGAAAGTTGGTTCCATTAACTATGAAAACATTGGCAGAAGAATTAAATGTTCATGAATCGACGATTGCTAGGACAGTTTCATATAAATATATTGATTGTCCGAGGGGATTGATTCCCTTAAGATCTTTCTTTACAACGGAATACATTGCTGATAATGGAGATTTATTGTCATCTAAAACGGTTCAACAAGCTATCTTAGATGTCATAAAAAATGAGGATAAAAATCATCCATATTCCGATGAAAAAATTTCGAGTCTTTTGAAGGAAAAAGGAATTCCCTGTGCAAGGCGTACTGTGGCTAAATATCGGGGTGTTCTAAGCGTTGGGAATACTTTGCAACGTAAAAAATTCTAGCTATCTTCAATTGGCGTTCATAACAAAGCGAAAGAGGACTTTCGCACTCCAAACGCTTTGCGTAACATTAAGATCGCGAAGCGTTTGGAGTGGGAAAGTCCTCTTTCGCTTTGTTTAAAACGCCAATTTTTGCATATCTAAATCGTAAGGGAAGCATTAGGGACTTATTTCCGATTTTTAGGATGAATACTCGGAATTGCCGATAACAATGTTCTGGTATAAGGATCTTTTGGATTTTCGAATAATTCTTGTGTCGGCGCGCTTTCTACAATTTTTCCTTTATTTAAAACAACAACATGATTCGAAATATGTCTAATCACGGAAAGATCGTGTGAGATAAATAGATAGCTCAAATTCATTGTTTCTTGCAATTCCATCAATAAATTAATGATTTGTGCTTGTATAGATACGTCTAGAGCAGAAACTGCTTCATCACAAATAATAAGTTTAGGATTTAATGCGATGGCTCTTCCGATACATATTCTCTGTTGCTGCCCCCCAGAAAATTCGTGAGGATAGCGATCCATGATATCTGGTGAAAGGCCGATTTTAGCTAAAACATTTGCGACAGCATCACGTTGGTCTGTGGGGTTATCTACTAAATTATGATAAATTAGTCCCTCTCCAATACTCTGCCAAATAGGTTTGCGAGGATTTAAAGATGCATTTGGATCTTGAAAAACCATTTGCACATCTTTGCGAATATCTATCATTTCGTTTTTAGATAAGTCTGTAAGAGATTTATCCATGAAGATAATTTCACCGGAGGTGGGTTCAATAAGACGAATGACAGCTCTAGCTGCAGTACTTTTTCCGCAACCAGATTCACCTACCATTCCAAGAACTGATCCTGTTGGAATCGAAAAACTGATTCCATCAACGGCTTTTATTACGCCCACTTCTTTTCGGAATAATCCAGCATAGATAGGAAAATATTTTTTTAAATCCTTCACATCTAATATCAATTTTTTCATAGGACGAATTCCAACCTAATTAGTATCTTTATTTAGTTCCCATGAAAGTCTACTTTCTTCCGTTTGATCGTATAGCCAGCATTTAGCCAAGTGTGTTGGACTCGAATCAATATTAAAATCAGGAACGGCACCCGTACGGCATTTCGGCATCACGAAAGGACATCGAGGATGAAAGCGGCATCCCGAAGGAATTTGATTAAATGAGGGAACTGTTCCTTTAATTGATTTTAACTTGCCTTTATTCGTTTGAATTGAAGGACGTGAATTGAATAATCCCATTGTATAAGGATGGGCACGGTGGTCAAAGATCTCAAAAATTTCGCCTTTTTCTATACCTTGTGCCATATACATGACAATAACATCGTCAGCCATATCTGCAACAACACCCATGTCGTGTGTGATTAACAAAATGGCCATCCCCTTTTCTCTTTGGAGGCGACGCATAAGATCTAAAACTTGAGCTTGAATTGTCACGTCGAGTGCAGTTGTAGGTTCATCTGCAATAAGGATATCGGGTTCGCACATAAGTGCCATTGCGATCATTACTCTTTGTTTGAGCCCACCGGAAAGTTGATGTGGATAATCATTTATCCTTTTTTCTGGATGGGGGATGCCAACTTGATCTAAGGCCTCTATGGCACGGGCTAAGGCAGCTTCGCCGTAGATTTTAAGATGAAGTTCTGCGACTTCAATTAATTGAGATCCGATTGTAAAAACAGGATTTAAAGCACCCATGGGATCTTGAAAGATCATTGAAATTTTAGCACCTCTGATGGCACGCATCTCTTTTTCATTGATGCTCAATAAATTACGTCCCTGATAAAGAACTTCTCCTTCTATTGGGAGAGCAGGAGGGGAGGGTAAAATACGCATGAGAGAAAGAGCCGTCATTGATTTTCCACAACCCGATTCTCCAACAAGAGCTAAAGTTTTGCCTCGATAGAGATCGAAATTTAGATGATCCACAATTGTCCAAATGCTATTGCCGATTTGTAAACGAGTCGTTAAATTTTTGACACTTAGAATTGGGAGTGATGCTGTCATAGCTTATTAACTTTAATTAATTTTTAAGAGAGTTTTCAACTTCCTGACAATAACGAATATGAACTTTTTTTTGCGATTGAAACTTAGAAACATCAATATACTAGTATTTTTGCAATTATATGCTAGCAAAATTTGGTATAGAAAGTATAAAATTTGATTGTTTATTTATTTTTTGAATTAGGGATTAATTTTTCTATGCTGACAATACTAAAATTATTTGGCCGTTCGCCTTTTGCGCCCCTTCAATCACATATGGAAAGCGTTGCTCGTTGTGTCCATAAAATTCCAGCGCTTATTGATGCTTTAGAAAAACAAGATTATCCCCTATTAGAACGCATTGCAGAAGAAATTTCTGAGCTTGAACATAGTGCAGATTTAATAAAAAACGACATACGTAATCATCTTCCGAAAAGTTTATTCTTACCTATTGATAGAGGTAACTTATTAGAGATTCTATCATTGCAAGATCAGATCGCAGATAAAGCAGAAGATATTGCAGTATTAACGACATTAAAACCCCTTGAAATGTTAGCTGAATTTAAAGAGGACTTTAATCAATTTTTGATTAAGAATATTGAAACATTTGAAGGTGTTTTTCTCATTATCAAAGAACTAAATGAGTTAGTCGAATCCTCTTTTGGTGGAATGGAAGCAGCTAAAGTCAAGGTGATGGTGGATGATGTTGGTTTTAAAGAGCACGAAACAGATGTGATTCAATACAAACTTCTCAAGAAGCTATTTAATTCTGAACATTTGATGACTTATACGACATTTTTTCAATGGCAGAAACTATTTGAGAGTATTGCTTCCATTTCTAATTTATCCGAGAATTTAGCATTACGGGTTCGAATGACATTGGAGTTAAAATAATAAAACTATGGAAATAGCTTTATTCACAGTCATATTACTTGCGGGCTTCTATTTAGCGTGGAATATCGGTGCAAACGATGTTGCAAATGCGATGGGAACATCCGTTGGTTCGGGTGCGTTGACATTACGAAGAGCTGTACTTATCGCTGCTGTCCTTGAATTTTCAGGCGCATTTTTTTTCGGGTCTCACGTTTCAAAAACAATCCAGAGCGGGATTATCAATCCTGATTTATTCATCAGTGATCCTAAAATTCTAGTTTTTGGTATGCTATCTGCACTTCTTTCAGCAGGAATATGGCTTCAGATTGCCTCCTATTATGGCTGGCCAGTATCGACAACACATTCGATTGTGGGTGCATTGGTTGGATTTGGTATGGTTGTAGGGGGGTATGAAGCTATATACTGGAAAAAAGTAAGTTTCATCGTGAGTAGCTGGATTTTATCACCTTTGATTGGTGGTGTTCTTGCTTACTATATCTTTAATGTAATCCGAAATAACATTTTTTATGCTGAAAATCCTGTGGAAGCGACGAAAAAATGGGCGCCGCTGCTGATATTTTTTGTAACTTTGATATTAGGTTATATTTTAATTTTTGAAGGATTACACAATTTTAACTTGACATTCTCCGTTTTTGCGAAAATGGGGTTAATGATTGGGATGTCATTGATAGCAGCATTGATAACATATTTTTGTGTTCTTCAAATGCCACCCTCTCCTATGCATGAGCGATTAGTTCCTGTTTATAATCCAGAAGTTGTCAATTCTCTAGATAAAGCAAAAAAGCATTTAGGAAAAGTACAATCAAATACAAAAGGTGAAACGCAATATACAGTTTCATTATTGATGGAAGAAATTGATCTATTGTCTAAGGGTCTTGAGCAGAAACAAGAGTTTGATAGTAGCCATTTAGAATATGTCAAAGTCGAGAAAGTTTTTGGCTATTTGCAGATAGTGACTGCATGTATGATGGCATTTGCCCATGGGGCTAATGATGTCGCAAATGCGATTGGACCTTTGTCTGCAGCAATTGCAATAATGACAACAGGATTATTTGCTGTTGAGGCACCTGTTCCAACGTGGGCTCTTGCTTTGGGAGGCGTTGGCATAGTTATAGGATTGGCAACTTGGGGTTGGCGTGTCATTGATACGATTGGGAAGAAAATTACTGAACTTACACCAAGCAGAGGTTTTGCGGCTGAGTTTGGTGCTGCAGCCACAATTGTGTTGGCATCACGTTTGGGGCTTCCAATTTCTACAACGCATACGCTTGTTGGAGCCGTATTGGGTGTCGGCTTTGCCAGAGGATTAGGAGCGGTTAATTTGACGACTACACGCGATATTCTTATCTCTTGGATTGTCACTGTCCCGCTGGGAGCTATTTTGGCTGTGTTATTATTTTATCCAATAAAAGCTGTTTTTGGATAGATAGAACAGAATTTCATTTTTAAAGTATACGAGGAGATCTAAAATGGTAATCAATAGAAACTTATCAGCAATTTGGAATGTTAGAGTAGGTATTTGGTTAACACTCCTTCTTATTATGGGTGCTAAAATCGAGAGCGCGCAAAATGGTGAGATTCCAACAGGTTCGACGGTGTTGCAAGGATCAATATTTTTACAATCTGAAAAAAGTGAAGAGGAAAATAAAGTTCAGCCTGGAAAAGAAGTAAAATTAAAATTAATCATTGAAAATAAGGGCAAAATCGCCAATTCATCAGGAAAAGTTTTTATCCGCTTCGGGTATGCGGCTCCGTTAGACACACAACCAAATAGTGTTTTATTTCAGACCGAACAGGTTGATTTACCAAGTATTGAACCTGGAAAAAAAGTAGAGATTGATTTTACAAAATCCCATCAGTGGCCGTCGGTGCTTGATTTTGTCAAATATGATTGGCTCATGCGTGAATATCAGGTCGTTGTCGTCATCGATAAAAAAGAAAAGGTAATTGGGTCTTTGGCGGTTACATTTTCAGCCTATTACTATCCAGGAATCCGCAAAGAGCTTCAAGTAGCAGTGCCATGTGTTCAATAGTGGGTTCTGATAGTCAATTTTTCAATTGACTATTTAAAGTAATTGAAGCGATAGTTTGACATTCGATATTTAACCAACGAGAATTTTATATGAAAACACGACTTTTATTTATTTTACTCCTATTGCCATTGACACTCTTTGCTAATGATTGGACATTGGAGATACGTGGTGCAATTTTTCGTCCTTCATCGAAGATACTAAAAGAAAAATTTACCGGTGGATGGATTGATTATGAAGTTCGTGCATCCAAAATGCTTAATGATAATGTTGAAGTTTGGACGGGTGTTGATTGGATTAATAAGAAACGTCATTTAAAACATGAAGCCTACTATTATTCAAGTCGTGAGCATGCGTTCAGAAAAATTTGGATTTTACCAATAAGTGTTGGTGCGAATTATTATCTTTGTATCACGCCATGTTTTCATGTTTATGTTGGGGCTGGTATCTGTTATACATTTAACAAATTAGAGTACCATTCTGAACACTTCCATGATCATTCGACTAAGAGTGGATTTGGGGCAGTACTCAAGACGGGCGCTAGGATTGATTCGGGCGATTATATTTTTTATGATATCTTTATAGATTATTTGTATCAACAAATGCCTCTTTCTCATTCTGAGCGTAGTTGGGGGATTGATAGAAGTCGAGTCGATTTAGGTGGATTCAAGTTTGGTGCTGGTATCGGCGTCTACTTTTAGACATCCTTAGCCCTTTTCACGTGCCCGTGCCCGTGCCCTTGCCCGATTGTCCTTATTTTTCATTCTTACATCAGATTAAACACAAAGACACAAAGGCACAAAGAGGGGTAATTCACTCTTCGTGTCTTCGTGTCTTCGTGTTGAATTTTTCTAAACTCATTTCTCAACACCATCTTGTAAAAAACGTGCCCGTGCACGATTGTCCTTATTTTTAATTCTTACATCAGATTAAACACAAAGGCACAAAGAGGGGTAATTCACTCTTCGTGTCTTTGTGTCTTTGTGTTGAATTTTTCTAAACTCATTATCTTAACAACATCTTGTGAATCACGTGCCCCTGCCCGTGCCCGTGCCCGTGCCCGTGCCCGATTGTCCTTATTTTTCTTTCTAGTATCATAACCGCGTTGATTCGGACTCGTACAAAAAACGACGTCGGGCACGGGCACGGGCATGGGCACGTGAAATGGGTTAAAGGAGGTAAGGGAACGTTAACTAGGCCTATTCGCCCATGCCCATATCTTTAAAGAAGTAGTGTAAGCAAATATATAGATGTTAGACATAATAACGACCAAAAACTTAAATCCATTGATCAATAAATTTGACCAGCTGAAATTATTTTCGTTATTAACATCGGCATTTGATGTTGTAGGTTCTGCATTTAATGATTTTGGACCTAATGAATCGGCAATTGGAGATGTCTTATTCTGTTCCTCAGGTAATCTGAGAATATGATCATGATCCTCTCTAATCTTTGCTTGATCCCCTTCAATTTCTTTTGCAGTAGTTTTGATTTGGACTGTTGTTTTTTGAACATGTGCAACAGTTTTATGCATTTCACTCTGTTTACCGCTAATGATATCAACTTGAGAAAGCATTGAAGCTTCATTTGTTTCAATCTTTATTGTCGCTTTATTTATTGATTCATGTTGTTTAGATATATTTTCAGCAACTTGTACAGTAGCTTCATTAGTCTCTTTTACGCCCTGTAACTTTGAACCTACTTCATTATTATCTTTTTCAACACCTGCAGCAATTTGACCAATGTTTTGATGTAATTCTGCTGCATTATCTAATATAGTTAATTGCTGTTGTTGCAACTGTGTAAGTAGATCTATTCCATTTTTCACTTGTCCTGGGACATGTTGACCTTCAGCAAGACCTTGCTCAGCTGTTTCTTGAACGGTTCCAATCGCAACACTAGCCTTTGCAATACTATCGTGTGCTTGGGCAGATTCATCAAGATTTTGGTTTGTTTCATTATGTTGAGTTTGAATACCTGCTAGGGCATCATCAAATATTTGGCTTTTAGTTCGAATATGACCTAATTTTTTAGTAAGGCTAACCCCAACTACTGATAATTGTTGGGCTGTTTGTGAAGCTGCTGTAAGCTGTCCTTCTAACATTTTCGCTTTAATTATAGGATCGGTTGTAGACACACCATCTTGTTCAAGTATTGCAACACCTTGCTTTAATACTTCTATTTTCTGATTTGTACTGTGTATACTCTGGTTTGTCCGATTCAGCTTATCGTAAAGATCTTGGTTTTGGTTTTGTTGTGTATCCGGTGGTGCATTTAAATTGATCATGATTCACTCTAAGTTTCTTTAGTCGTATGCGAATAATATTAGTGTATTAACTCCAAATTAATCCAAATAGGGGATGGCCTTTCAATTTTTGACATTCTTTTTGCGCATATTCAAATGCCTTTCTTGGAGTTTCTTGTGGGTATAATTGGATAAATTCATTTTCAAATTTCTCTAAAGTATGTTCTCTATAATATCTTACACCAATACGTCCAATAAAATAGCTCGCTTGATAAGCTATAAATGTAATGACGAAAGCACTTAATAGTGGGTAAGCGGTTACGAGGAACCCTAAACTTACAACTCCTGTACCTTTTGAAAAAATACCACTGAATTTTTCTTTAGCTTTGCAGAAATCTTTTTTATCATTTTTCAGCGATAGAAAATCTATTTGACTTTCATGGTTATCTGTGCGTGTTTTGATTACTGAATAAACACCTTTTAATGTGTTGTAATCAACTCTCATCTGTTGAGTCACTTGTTTTAAATGTCTAGTTTCATTTCCCAGATTAATAAATAAGTCATTCAGATTGTCATATTGATCGCTGATTGCATCGTACTGTTCTTTTAGCGCGCCTGTGACATCATCAAGTTGTTTATAACGGCCTCTAAGAGCTTGGTATTTTTTTCCAATCTTAGTGAAATTTGTATTCAATTCTTTTGTTTCATCGTCGAGAGTTGTAAAAGAAGTTTGCAATTTGTTATAATCTAACGCCATTTGATCTGTAACAGTGTGTAGATCTCCAGTTTCTTGTTTTAAAGTCGTAAAAGCTCCGTGCAAAGTTTCAGATTCTTTTGTCAAAGAGTCAGATTTTTCATTTAGAGCATGAGTCTGCTTATCTAAAGCATGAAGAGTGGTTTGTAACTCAGCACACTCAGAGAGAAATTGTTGAGTTTTTTTATCAAGTCCAGTTGTTCTATCTTGAAGAGTTTCTACTTTGCCCTGTAATTGTGTATAATCAGTTTGTAATTGTTTGGATTTAGTGTCTAAGGCTTTAGAAGCATCACCTAATTTCTCAATGCTTACATTTGTTTCTTCTTGCTTTTTTGATACTTCAGCAGTTTTTGAAAAAATTTGAACAAAGTCCTCGTTCAGTTTTTGTATTTGATCAATTAGAGGTACGGTCTGTTCTTTCAAGTTTTTTAACATTACATCTAAAACTTGATATTGTTGCTGAAAGATATTTCGACTTTGTACAGCTTGCTGAATTAATAGTAATTGCTGTGCATTTTCTGAACTTTTTGTCGCATTTTCTATTTCTAATCGCGCAACTAGCTTGTCGGATAAATCCAATCGTTCTTTGCAATTCCCTAAGGCTTTAACATAGATAGCTTGAATATTCTCTATTTTTAATTGTCCAGGTTTGCTTTGTAATCCCTTGAGTTGCTTAAATGTCTCTAGAAGCACGTTGTCTTGAAATGACGAACTTGGTGAACTTGGTGTGAGTGTTAGAGTCATGATTTTGCACCTCAGTTAGTATATTGAGAAAATTTTTAATTTTACATTAACACTTTGTTTGAAAATTATACAATTCTTTTTAATCATAAATACAATTTTACCAGTAATAGAGTTTTATATATGGTACTAATTATTTGAAAATGAATAATATTCGATTTTATTTTTCGGACCCCCGATAACTTCTTGTAATTGAATCGCCCTGAAACGGACTCTATTCTTTTTTTTTATTTACCCAGAGTTCCATCTGGTCACTTTGGGCTTTGAACCAATGCTGTCAAAATAAGAAATAAAGTGAGAATCGCCTTGTTTTTATTACAGATCTTTATCCTCAATTTTTTCTAAAGAAAGCACTCTTTGTTAGGCCTGAAGGGCCGGCATGAA
>JACDES010000181.1 GCA_013816265.1 Parachlamydiaceae bacterium
GCTTATCATCAAGTATTTCCCAAAAGCGGCGAACAATATCCTGGTTTCCAACGATGAGGAGTATACTACTCCCCAAAAACTAGACCAGTATTATAGACATAAAAATAAGTTAAAATTTTGTTAAACTGGGGGTTTAAAATGGGTGCAAAAAGAGGTAAGAATTATACGGCAGAGCTTAAAGCAAGAGTGGTTATTGATGCACTAAGGGGTGATCTTACCCTTAATGAAATATCGGTAAAATACAGGGTGCATACAACGCAGATAAATCGGTGGAAACAGGAAGCAATTTTATCCATAAAATCATGTTTTTCAGGAAACCAAGAAAAGATAGCTCAAAATGACCAGCACCTGATTGATGATTTATATCGTCAAATTGGCCAATTAACGTGTGAGAACGGATTCCTAAAAAAAAGTCTTCGGAAATAAGTGTTATGGAAAGGCAAGCATTACTTGAACCACACCATCAGGATTTAAGTATTCGTCACCAATGCCATCTATTGTCGTTAAATCGTTCTAGTCTTTATTATGAGTCGAAAGCAGAAACGTCCTATAATCTGAGTTTGATGAAATTGATAGATGAAGAACATACGCGACATCCTTTCAAAGGTGTACTAAAGATGACTGCTTATCTTGAAGAAAAGGGTTATGCCGTGAATGTTAAACGAGTCCGGCGATTATTAAGAATGATGGGATTGGAAGCCATTTATCCCAAAAAAAACCTGAGTCAAGCCAATATAGCGCATAAAAAATATCCGTATTTACTAAAGGACGTGGAGATTAATCACAAGAACCAGGTATGGTCCACGGACATCACGTATGTCAGGCTTTCTCATGGCTTTATGTATCTTATTGCAGTAATAGATTGGTACAGCCGTTATGTGCTGAGCTGGAAATTGAGCAATTCTTTAGATGCCTCTTTTTGCATTGAGGCGCTTGAAGATGCGATTTTATATAATGGACTGCCTGAAATATTTAACACAGACCAGGGGGCTCAGTTTACAAGCGAAGGATTCATAAGCATTTTACGGACTAACGGAATAAAAATCAGCATGGACGGCAAAGGACGTGTGTTTGATAATATCTTTATTGAAAGGCTATGGCGCAGTGTCAAATACGAAGAAATATACCTGCATGATTATGCTAATGCAGTTGAAGCCAAAGAAAGGCTTTCGATTTATTTTAAATTTTATAATTATGAAAGGCACCATCAATCATTGGACTATAAGAAGCCGGCGGAAGTTTATTTTGGGAAGCGATTTAAGTTAAATGACAGAGGTAAAAAATAGCCTTATTTTTATGTCTTATCAGCTTTGGGTTTTGTATCCAAATTTAGCTGAAAATTGGTCTAGACAATGGGGAGTAGCATAGAGTAAGCGTGTAATTTTATCAATGGATTTCTTTTTTTCTTCGGCAAGTTCTGACGAGATTTCAGTGACCAAATAGTGAGTGTCATGGCTCATTAGGCGCCTCTTTAAAAGGGTAGAAATTTATGATGATTTTAATTCAAAATGATGCCATCTGAACACTGATAAAAGTTGCCGACGTAGTCGGCTTACCTTGATTGCCTTTTACGCCTAGCACAGTAATGTGAACATCATCACCAATAATAAGTGTTTCTCCTACTCTTCGTGTGAGGATTAACATTAATTCAGTCCCTTAAAATTTGATGGTGCGATTATTGATGTATGCGTTTTTTGGTTATTGAGGAATTTGATTTTTCGAGGTTCTGTTGTTATATCAGCATCAAAATAATCGCCCATCAAAAACTTATGCCTGATTTTTGTTATTTTATGGTTATCGACAAGAGGTGTATGATGAGAATAATTCTTTGAAAATCCGGTTTTCGGCATCAGTAAATCTCCTTTTAAAACTGATGAGAATATTAAAATATAATTGTGCTTACTGTGTACAATAGAAATTGATGGAGAAATGAGACGGCGCATTTTAGCATCAAAATTAGACACCGAAATGCGCTAGCAAATAACATACTAGTCCGCTCAAAATAAAGAAATCCAATATAAGGTTCGCTTTATTTTAAATGAGATATGGGAAAAAAATATGATTGAATCACCTTTTAAAACGGCCACGCAAGAAGAACGGTTTTTTCTTTCCGAACAAAAAAAACCGTTTCAAGAAAAGCATGGATTTTTTCCGCCTGCAAAAAATATGGCACATACAAATATTTATCATGAAATTCCAAAACTGCCTGTTATTGATGCGATTGTAAATACTATATTACCAGTGAAAGGGCATCTTGGAGACCTGGAAAGTACTGTTGTTATTGGTGTTCAGCACATGCTTGAAACAACCGCAACGTTATTTAAAGGATTGATCGATATTGGTATAAATCCAAAAAATATGTATTTTATTGGTAAGTGTTATTCAACATCCCCTATTGTTGAAAAAGAAATTATTGAATTAGGTGTTAATGTTTTCCCTTCTACTCCGCCGTCGAAATTAGGGCAATATCATGAAGCTTGCATGAAAAGCATAGAAAAAATGTGGGAGCTTTTTTTGCGAGAATCAAAAACAAAAAAAGTAACAAGATTAATTATACTAGATGAAGGCGGTCGTTGTTTAGAAACTATGCCGAGAAATTTTTTTTATAAATATGAGATTTCTGGAATAGAACAAACAAGAGGTGGCTTGTATAGTAAGTTGCTTGATACTTTTTTATTTCCGCTTATTGATGTTGCTTCTTCTGTGGTAAAAAAACAAATTGAGCCACCATTAGTAGCAGAGGCTGTTCAAAAAGAAGTTGCAAAATTACTTCAAGATATGAATCTTGGTGAAGACCCTATTTTTGGTGTTGTTGGAAATGGCGCCATTGGGAAAGGCATTGTGAAGTACCTTTTGTCTTGTGGGTACATAGTTAATGTATACGATGAGGACGTAAATTCTTTTAGCGGGATTAGTGATTTGAAATTTTGTAGATTCTCAGATATAAAAACACTTATTACAAACTCTGATTGTATATTTGGATGTACGGGAAAAGATATTACAAGTGATATAGATATTTTTGACATTGTACAAAAAGATAAAATTTTTGTAAGTAGTAGCTCAGAAGATAAAGAATTTCTATCTGCTTTAAAAAAAGTAGGGAAAATGAATAAGATAATATCCGTCAATCCTCTTTTAGATATAATCTGTTCTACTCATACAGGACACAAAATAACTATCGCAAAAGGTGGATTTCCCATGAATTTTAATAGAGAGCCGTGGAACGTGCCTGCGAATGACATAGAAGTTACACAAGGGCTTCTGCTGGGTTCATGTATTCAGGCTATTTTGAATGCGTCTAGCTTGCTAATTGATGGATTCAATGCAAGTAAATTAAGTAGAATGAAATTAGATCCGTACTTGCAACGTTTTGTGCTTAATCACTGGATACCAAGGCAGCCAGAGGGGAGATACTCAGAGGAACATATTAAACAATTTGAAAGTATTGACT